>DATIOB010000125.1:0-18312 GCA_035473605.1 Conexibacter sp. | reverse complement strand
TCGACGGGGAACAGACCAGTCCGACGAGCCCGGCGATCGGTCCCGACGGCACCGTCTCGCTCGCATGGCCGCGCATCGCCGACACCGGCGGCGCCATCCCCGCGACCGAGGTCGCGCTCAGCCGCTTCGCGCCCGGCGCGACGACCGCGACCTCGGCGACGCTCGCACGCTCCGACGACGCCAGCGCCGCGCTCCCGCAGCTCGGCGCCGCGCCCGACGGATCGCTGCTGGCGACCTGGGTCGAGGCCGACTTCGCGTTGAACTTCAGCTTCCACGGCATGCACATCGCGGCGGATGGGACGCGCAGCGCTCCGGCCCGCGCCCGCGACGTGCCGGTGACGATCTTCCCGATCGGCCCGACGCCGTTCCTGCAGACCTACGTCCCGCAGGCGGACGCGCTCGGCGGCGGCCTGCTCGGCGTCGTCACGGGCTTCGCGATCCCCGGCATGGGCGGGCCGTCGTCGGTCTCGACGCAGATCTTCGACGCGGCCCCGCCGGTCGTCACCGCCGACGTGCCGACCAGCGCCGTCGTCGGGACGCCCGTCAGCTTCGCGACGAGCGTCAGCGACCGCGTCGCGACCGAGCTGCTGTGGGAGTTCGGCGACGAGAGCGAGAGCCGCTCGCGCGCGCCGCGCCACCGCTACGCCGAGGTCGGCACCTACGCCGTCACGCTGACCGCGCGCGACGCCGCCGGCAACGAGACCGTCGTGCGGCGGCAGCTGACGATCACGCCGCCGCCGGTCCAACCCGGACCGCCCGCCCCGCTCCCGCCCGCGCCGAGACCGGCCGCCAGAGCAAGCGCCGCGCTGAAGCTGACGACGGCGAGCCGCAGCGGCGCGAAGGTCACGCTGGCCGGCACGATCGCGCGCAGCGCCAGCGGCCGCGTGACGCTCGTCTACACGCAGAAGCTCGGCCGCAGAACGATCAGAGCGACGACGACGGCGACGATCGCGAAGGGCCACTGGAGCACGACGCTGAGACTCGGCAGAGCGCTCGCGCGCGCGCCGCGCAGAGGCGCGACGGTGACCGTCTCCTACGCCGGCGACGCCGACACGCTCGCCGCCTCGGCCAAGCGCGCGGTGAGCACGCCGAAGGCGAAGAGGCCGCAGCGCAAGCGCAGATAGACGGCGCATCGAGGAAGCCCCCCAGGGGGTCGCGCGGGGCGGGCCGGGGATTCCCTCGATACCCGCCCCGCCGCCGCTGCTCGACGCTCTCGGTCAGGCCCAACCGACCGTGAACTGGAGAGATCCCGATGCGTCAGCCGCTCCGCCGCACCCTGCAGCCCGCCCTCGGCGCGCTCTGCGCCGCCACCGCCGTCTGTGCGCTGAGCCCGACGCTCGCACCGGCCGCGACCGTCACCCGCGACGGCGCCGGCACGATCGTCTACACGGCTGCGCCGGGCGAGGTCAACCGCGTCGGCGTGCAGGGCTCCGACGACGGCGCGACCTTCACGCTCTACGACAACTTCGGGCAGGCCGGCGCCGACGTCCCCGCCGAGTGCAGACGCGAGGACTGGTACGGGGCGGTCACCGTCCAGTGTCCGGTGACGGCGGCCGGCGTGCGCGTCGAGCTGGGCGACGGCGACGACCAGGGCTACGTCTCGACCGGCGTCACGACACCGGTCACGCAGCTCGGCGGCGACGGCAGCGACGAGCTGCAGGGCAACGAGGTCGCCAACGCGCTCGACGGCGGCGCCGGCGACGACAGACTGCTGCCGTACCAGGGCGACGACGTCGTGAGCGGCGGCGACGGCCGCGACGTGCTCGAAGGCGGGCAGGGCAGCGACCGGCTCGACGGCGGCCCCGGCGACGACCTGCTCTCCGGCGACGGCCACTACGACGAGCTGGGCAGGGACGTGATCGACGGCGGCGCCGGCTTCGACCGGATCGAGAGCGACTGGCACAGCCACTACTCCGCTCCGCTGGCGGTCGCGGTGACGCTCGGCGGCGGCGCCGACGACGGCCGCCCCGGGGAGGGCGACGACGTGCGCGGCGTCGAGCAGCTCGATCTGTCGCTGCCGGCGACCGTGACCGGCACCGACGCGGCCGAGAGGATCGAGTTCCACCAGCTCACCAATCCGGTGCGGATCGAGGCCGGCGGCGGCGACGACGTCGTGCAGGGCGGCGAGGGCAATGACGTCGTCAACGGCGGCGCCGGCAACGACGACGTCGACGGCAGCTTCGGCGACGACACGATCGACCCCGGCCCCGGCCGCGACACCGTCTCGGCCGACCTGCGCGGCGGCGACTGCGGGCCGCTCTGGTGCAAGTCCCCCTACGGCAACGACACCGTGCTCGCGCGCGACGGCGAGGTCGACAGCATCAGCTGCGGCGCCGGCACCGACCGCGTCGTCGCCGACGCCGCCGACGTCGTCGCGCCCGACTGCGAGACGGTCGAGCGCGCAGGCGGCAGCGGCCCCGCGCCCGGCCCCGGCAGAAGAGCGCAGCCGGGCATCGACCCGGCGAGACCGCAGCCGCGCCCCGGCGCCCGCGCCGTCCTCAAGGCGACCGCCGCGGTGAAGCTGCGCACCGCGCTCGCCCGCGGCGTCGCCGTGCGCGTCAGCGGCGCCGCCGCCGGTGCCAGACTCGCCCTCACCGCCCGCGCCGGCAAGCGCGTCGTCGCGAGCGGCCGCGCGCGAGCCGGCAGGAACGGCGGCGCGACCGTGACGCTGCGCTTCACGAGAGCGGCGAGACGGTCGCTGAAGCGCGCCACGCGCGTGACGCTGACGATCAGCGGCGCCGGCGCCGCCCTCACGCTGCCGCTGAAGCGGTAGCGCGCGTGATGACCGTCATCTGAGGCTCGCTGAATGAGCCCTCGATGACGGTCATCGCCGCGTCGATCACCCGAAGCGCGACACCGCCGGTCTCGCGAGCGGGCCGCGCAGGCGGACGTCGATGCTTCTGCCGTCGATCGTGCCGGTCATGCGGCCGGCGGCGATCTTCACCGAGCCGTTGTGTCTGCCGCTCAGCTTCACGCTCGCCGTGTACGAGACCGGCGCTCTGGTCGTGAGCGTGCCGTCGAGCACGAGACCCTCCTGGAGCGCGTAGCTGTGCAGCTGTGCCGCCATCCTCGTCGGCGTCGACCGTCTCGCCGTGACCCAGCCGTCGACGATGCCGGGCTGGGTGTTCGTCCCGCCGCGCGGTGCGCCGTTGGCACCCATCACCTCGGCGTCGCGCAGCGTCGCGACGACGGCGTAGGCCGTCTTCGCGACCGCTCTCGGAGCGCCGGGAAGCGGTCTCAGGTCGGCCGGGTTCGTGCCGACCAGCAGCGGCTCTGCGACCGGGCCGCTGTCGGCGCACGCCTGCGCGTCGACCGCTCTGCCGCCGAGCAGCGCGTCGACCGCCTCGGTCGCGCACGCCGTCACGGCGCGCAGCACGCCGTGGCCGGTTCCCGGCGCCATCACCAGCGTCGCGCTCGGCCACGCGGCCGCCAGCGCGCGCGCGTCGGCCGGCGGCGTGCGCAGGTCGAGCCCGCCCTGGAGGATCAGTCCCGGGACGGCCGGAACCGCGCCGCCCCTGATCGCGCCCGGCAGCCCTGCGGGGCCGAACTCGACGCAGCCGAGCAGCGGCCCGCGCTCGAGGACGCCCGTCGGCCACGGCTCCGGCGCCGTGACCGACTGCTGCTCCCGCAGCGCCTTCACCGTCGCCGGCCGCTGTTCGACCGGCGCTTCGAACGGCCACGGCACGCGCGTGTCGAGGCAGCGCGTGATGCGGGTGATGTCGCCGTTGACCGGCGTGTCGCCCTCAGGCGGGCTCGCGCCGGTGGCCTCGCGGCCGAGCGCGCGGTAGTCGCCGCGGGCGGCGTCGCGCAACGCGATCGGGAGCTGCGCGAAGCGGGCGGTGCGCTCGTCGGCCGAGACCATCGTCCCCAGCAACGTGCCGCCCTGCTGGCCCAATCTTGCCATCGACCGCTCGAGCACCCCCTTCTTGTTCCGCAGCAGGCTCGGGAACGGGATCCAGAAGAGGCCTCTCTTCGCTCTCGCGATCAGCTTCTCCGCGTCGCCGGCGACCGCGTTCCTGCCGCCCGGACAGGGAGCCGACGCGCAGAGGCTGCGCAGGGCCGGCAGCGCCGCCGCCGCGGTCACGGCGCCGAACATGTCGGGCCGGGCCGGTCCGATCGGCGAGTCCGCGATCACGCGGTCGGTCCGCTCCGGGAAGGTGCGTGCGAACTCGGTCACGTAGAGCGTGCTGTAGGAGGTCCCCATCAGCGCGAGCTTCTCGATCCCGAGCCCCTGCCGCATCAGCTCGAGGTCGCGGACCGTGTCCGCCGTCGAGTAGTAGCGCGACGTCCCGAGCGCGATCGCCTCCGGCCGGCTTGCGCCGGTCGCGCGCGTGTCGAGCAGGATCAGGTCGTAGCCGTGCTTCGCCGTCACCGCGCCGAGCAGGCGTCTCGTCTGCGGCGAGCGATGGGTGGTCGAACCACCTGGCCCGCCCTCCATGTTGACGAGCGCCTTGCCGCGCGGCGGGCCGTCGTGCGCCAGTCGCTGCACCCGCAGCGAGACCGTCCCCGGCACCGCGCCGGAGTAGTCGAGCGGCGCGGTCAGCGTCGCGCACTCCCAGCCCTGCTGCGCTCTCTCCGCGCACGGCGCGAACGCCAGCGGCGCCGCAGAGGCGGCCGCAGGCGCCGCCAAGCCGGCCAGCAGCGCCAGCCCGAGCCCGCCGCGCACAGCGGCGCGACGTCGTCCCGTCATCATCGACTGGCGCTTCATCTCTTCACCTCGACAGCTCTCGACGGGTCGGTCTGCGACCCGTAGTACATGTCACGCGTCAGCATTCCGCTGACCGCGCACGTCAACCTGCGGCCCTTGACAGAGGCCGGCACCTTCCACGGCGCGGGCCCGCTGCTGGAGTAGAGGTCTCTGGCGCCTCTGCGCGTCGCGGTCCAGCGCACCCGCACCTGTCTCACCGGGACCGACCAGCGCGCCTCGCAGCGGACGTGCTCGCCGACGCGCGCCTCGCCCTTCAGCAGCGCTCGCCCGACCGGGAACGGCACCTCGATGCCGCGCTCAGGCGCGGTCACGAACGCGTGCAGCGCCGGCACGGAGGCGAAGCCGGAGGCGCTGGAGCCGATCAGCCCGCGGCTGCCGGTCGAGTTGACGCCGAGCAGCTCGAAGCCGCCGGCGCCCTGCCGCACCAGCCCGCCGCCCGAGTCGCCGCTGGCGAGGATCCCGCCGCCGGGCCCCTCGACGCGGTGGGCGCAGAGGGCGGTCGGGACGTAGCCGAAGTCCGACTCGGCGCATTGCGCGCGCGTGTAGAGCAGCATCGCCGCCCGTCGCAGCAGCGACGGGCCGACCTGCCCCTCCTCCTCAGGATCGGTGTTGCCGAAGCCGTAGGCCCAGACCGGCTCCTCAGGCGCGCCGACGAAGCCGGCCGCGACGAGCGGCAGCGCCGGGACGCCCAGCTCCTGCGCCGTCTCGACGACCGCGAGGTCGCTGTGGATCGCTCTGTTGGCCTTGAAGAGGCCCTCCAGCGTCGGCACCCAGACGCGCGCGACCTTCACTCTCCGGCCCGGTGCTCTGCCGGGATCGTCGGTCTGGGTCGCGACGATCGTCTTCCACATGCTGTCCTCGTCGACGCAGTGGCGCGCGGTCAGCAGCCGTCTCGGGCCGATCGCCGTGGCGCTGCACGCATGGGCCCATCTGCCTCTGTACATGTGCCCCATCGCAACGGCCCATGGAGCGTCTCGTGCGGCGACGCGCTCGCCGTCGACGACGGCCGCCGCCGGCGGCGGCGCGATGCCCGCGACGGCCAACAACCCGCCGGCCAGCACCGCGCCGATTGCAACCTTCCAGTTTTCGTTCACACGCGGCCTCTGCCGGCAGCCGCGCCGTCGTTACGGTGCCGTTACATGCCGAGGGCTGCGCGAGGGAAGGCCCTCGCGCAGCCCCTGCCGCCCCACGTGGTGCGAGGGCTCAGCCGTACCGCTTCACGGCCGGCTCGCCGAGCGCCTGCGGCAGTCGCACGGAGACGCTGCTGCCGTCGATCGTGCCGCTGAGGCGGCCGCCGGCGATCTCCAGCCGGCCGCTGTGCCTGCCGCCGAGCGTCACGCGCACGTCGTAGCCGCCGCCTCTGCCGACGACGATCTCGCCGTCGAGCGCGAGGTCTCTCATCAGCCCGTAGTCGTGCAGCGCGATCGTCGTCGCCAGCGACGGCGGCGTGCGCGTCGCCTTCGCCCAGCCCTGCTCGACCCCGCCGGCGTACGCCGTGCCGCCGCGCGGCGTCCCGACGGCGACCAGCACCTCTGCGTGACGGAGCGTCGCGACGACCGCGGCAGCCGTTCTCGCGACCGCTCTCGGCGCGCCCTTCAGCGCTCTCAGATCGGCTGGGTTGCGCGCGACCGGCAACGTCTGCGCGACCGGCTCGGCGTCGGCGCACGCCGCTCTGTCGACCGTTCTGCCGCCGAGCAGCGCGTCGACCGCCGCGGTCGCGCAGCGCGTCGAGGAGCGCAGCACGCCATGGCCGGTCCCGGCCGCGACGACGAGCGTCCCGCTCGGCCACGCGGCCGCCATCGCGCGCCCGTTCGCGGGCGGCGTGCGCAGATCCCACGCGCCCTGGAGGATCACACCGGGAACGGCCGGGACCGGCCCGCCCCTGATCGCGCCCGGCAGCCCCGCCGGGCCGAAGCTGACGCAGTCGGCTCCCGGTCCGCCGACGATCGTCTTGGTGCCGAACGGCTCCAGCGGCCCGGTCGCGACGCTCGCCCGCGCCTGCTTCAGCGCCGCGGGCCGCTCGCCGGCCGGCGCCTCGAACGGCCACGGCACGCGCGCGTCGAGACAGCGCGTGATGCGGTTGACGTCGGGGTTGATCGGGATCGTGCCGAGCGCGCCGGTCTGCAGCAGACCGGTCGAGGCGGTGAACGCTCTCCAATCGCCGCGCGCCGCGTCGCGGATCGCGCTCGGCAGCAGGGCGAACAACGCGGTCGACTCGTCCGCCGACGTGAGCATCCGCAGGACCGTGCCGACGTTGACGCCGAACTTCGCCGGTATCAGCTCAGGCGCTCTGTCTCTCCACGGCATCCACGACGGATGCGGCACCCAGAACAGCCCTCTCTGCTCGCGGCGCACGATCGCGCGCAGGTCGCGGACGACCCCCGCGGCGCCGCCGGGGCAGGTCGTCGTGCGGCAGAGGTCGCGCAGCGCCGGCAGCGCGGCGGCGACCGTCTCCTCGCCGAACAGCGACGGGCCGTCCGGTGCCATCGGCGAGTCGAGGATCAGGCGATCGGTGCGCTCCGGGAAGGTGCGCGCGTACTCGGCCGCCAGCAGCGTGCTGTACGACGTGCCCATCAACGCGAGCTTCTCGATCCCCAAGCCCTGCCGCACCAGCTCGAGGTCGCGCACGGTGTCGCCGGTCGCGTAGAAGCGCGAGGTGCCGAGCGCGATCTCATACGGTCGGCTGGCGCCGGTCGCGCGCGCGTCGAGCAGGATCAGCTCGTAGCCGTGCTTCGCCGTCACGGCGCCCAGCAGCTGTCGTGTCTGCGCGGAGCGATGCGTCGTCGAGCCGCCCGGGCCGCCCTCGACGTTGACGAGCGCCTTGCCGCGCGGCGGCCCGTCATGCGCCAGCCGCTGCACGCGCAGCGAGACCGTCCCCGGGACTGCGCCCGTGTGGTCCAGCGGCGCCGTCAGCGTCGCGCACTCCCACCCCCGCTGCGCCTTCTCTCTGCACGGCGCGAACGCCAGCGGCGCCGCGGAGGCGGCCGTCGGCGCGGCGGCCGCGCAGGCGCCCGCCAACGTCGCCAGCGCGACCGCGACCCGTCGCCGCGTCATCGTCGGACAGCGCATCATCGCTTCACCTCGACAGGTCTGGAGGGATCGGCGAGCGCGCCGTACTCCTCGAATCGCAGCTGGCCTTCGGCCATGCACGTGAGCTGGCGGCCGGCCGTCGCGGCAGGCAGCTTCAGCCCGTCCGCGCCGCTCCGGTAGGAGAGCGCTCTCGCGCCTCTGCTCGTCGCGCTCCAGCGGATCACCACGCGTCTGACGGCGGGCGTGAAGCCGGCCTCGCAGCGCACGCGCGCGCCGACGCGCGCGGTCCCCTTCAGCCGCGAGCGGCCCCGCGGCCGCGGCAGCTCGACGCCGCGCTCGGGCTGCGTGACGAAGGCGTGCGTCACCGCGACCGACGTGAAGCCGGAGGTCGTCGCGCCCAGGGTCCCGCGCGTGCCGGCCGAGACGACGCCGACCTGCTCCAGACCACCGCCGGGGAGCTGCCGCACGACACCGCCGCCGGAGTCGCCGGGAGCGACGATGCCGCCGCCGGGGCCGGCGCTGCGGCTGGCGCAGAGCCAGGTCGGGTCGTTGCCGAAGTCCGACTCGGCGCACTCCGCCGCCGTGTGGGCGAGCATAGCCGCCCGCCGCAGCAGCGCCGGCTCCTTCGGCTTCGACTGGGCGAAGTCGGTGTGGCCGAACCCGTACGGCCAGACCGGCTCGTCCTTCGCCAGCACCGTGCCGGGCGCGGTGAGCGGCACGGCCGGCGCGGGGATGTCGCGCGCCGTCTCGATCACAGCGACGTCGCCGCCGGCGGCGTCGGTGCCCGGACCGCTCCAGTCGTACAGCCCCGGGACCCACGTGCGCGCGATCGGCACCGCGCGGCCCGGCCTGCGGTCGGGATCGTCGCTGCCGACCATCACCTCCGCCCGCCACATGTACGCGTGCTCGACGCAGTGACGCGCCGTCAGCACCCGCCGCGGCCCGATCACCGTCGCGCTGCAGGCGTGGGCCATCGGCAGCGTGCGCACGGGCTGGCCGCGCAGCGAGACCGCCCACGGCGCATCGCCGCTCGCGACCCGCTCGCCGTCGACGACGGCGGCGGCCGGCGGGGCGGCGACGGCCGCGCAGGCCGCCACCGCCCCGGCGAGCAGCGCGCCGGATGCAACCTTCCTGATCTGGTTCACGGACTGCCTCTGCCGGCAGCCGTGCCGGGATTACGTCTGCTGCTGCAACTCCCCGCCGACCGCGTTGGCGCGCACGACGTCGCGATACCAGAGCGCGCTGCGCTTCGGGATCCGCTCCTGCGTGCGGTAGTCGACGTAGACGATCCCGAACCGCTTCGAGTAGCCCTCGGCCCACTCGAAGTTGTCCATCAGCGACCAGACGAAGTAGCCGCGCACGTCGGCGCCCTGCTCGATCGCCTGCGCGGTCGCGCGGAAGTGGCCGTCGAGGAAGTCGACCCGCTCGACGTCGTCGACCGCGCCCTCGGGATCGACGTAGTCGGCGAAGGCCGCGCCGTTCTCGGTCACGTACAGCGGCAGGTCGGTGTAGTCGGTCGCGACGCGCACGAGCACCTCGCGCAGGCCGTCGGGGTGGATCCCGATCCCTCCGTCTGTCAGCGGGCCGGCGTCCGGCTCCTTGATCCAGCCGCGCGGGTCCTCCGGGTGCGGGCTGACGAAGTGGCGCTCGTAGTAGTTGATCCCGAGGAAGTCGAGCGGCGCCGAGATCGCCGCCAGGTCGCCGTCTCTGACGCAGCTCATGTCGGTCGCGACGCTCTGCAGCTCGACCATGTCGGCCGGGTAGCTGCCGCGCAGCAGCGGGTCGAGGAACCAGCGGTTCTCGCGCCCGTCGACGCGCCTGGCGGCGGCGATCGAGGCCGGGTCGTCGTTCGCCGGCCAGGCGGAGGAGAGGTTGAGCGTGATGCCGACCTCGCCCGCGACCCTCGCCCCGCGCAGCGCCTGCAGCGCGCGGCCGTGGCCGAGCATCAGGTGATGCGAGGCGGCGACGGCCGCCGCCATGCTTCTGACGCCGGGCGCGTGGCGCCCCTCCAGGTAGCCGAGGAACGACGAGCAGTACGGCTCGTTGAGCGTCACCCAGTACGGCACGTCGTCGCCGAGCGCGCGGGCGACCTGCTCGCTGTAGTCGCCGAAGCGCTCGGCGGTCGAGCGCGCCGTCCAGCCGCCCTCGTCCTCGAGGTCCTGCGGCAGGTCCCAGTGATAGAGCGTCACCATCGGGACGACGTCTCGCTCGCGCAACCCGTCGAGCACGCGCTTGTAGTGGTCGACGACGTGCTGCACGAGCGGCCCGCGGCCGTTGGGCTGCAGCCGCGGCCACGCCAGCGAGAGGCGGTAGCCGCCGAGCCCGAGCGAGGCGACGAGGTCGAGATCCTGCTCCCAGCGGTGGTAGTGGTCGCAGGCGATGTCGCCGGTGTCGCCGTGGTGGACCTTGCCCGGGGTGCGCGCGAAGGTGTCCCAGATCGACGGCGTGCGGCCGCCCTCCTGCGCCGCGCCCTCGATCTGGTAGGCGGCGGTGGCGGCTCCCCACAGGAAGCCGTCCGGGAAGTTGACAGTGCTCACTGGTGCTCCTCCTAAGCGCCCCGCGCGGCGCGCCGGCGCCGGCTGATCGCATCGATGCTCACAGCCGCCACGAGGATGGCCCCCGTGGCGATGTCCTTCGTGCTCGACGGCTTGCCGAGCAGGTCGAGTCCGTTCTCCACGCTCGCGATCACGAGCGCGCCGAGCAGCGCCTGGTAGACGCGGCCCTGTCCGCCGAAGAGGCTGGCGCCGCCGATCACCGCCGCCGCGATCGCCTCCAGCAGCAGCGTGCCGCCGCCGGTCCCGGTCGAGACGGCGAACTGGCGCGAGACGGCGATCAGGCCGGCGATCGCCGCCAGCGCCGCCGCGAGCGCGAAGACGAGCACGCGGATCTGGTCGACGCGCACACCCGCGCGCCGCGCAGCCTCTCTGTCGCCGCCGATCGCGAACAGGTGGCGGCCGAGCTGCGTGCGCGTCGTCAGCGCGCCGAGCGCGACCGCGATCCCGCCGAGCAGCACCAGCAGCCACGGCACGCCGAAGTAGCCGTCGAGGTAGGCGACGACGAGCGCGCCGAAGGCGACCGGGGCGATGCAGGCGGCGACGTCGCGCGCGAGCGGGCGGACGCTCAGGTCCAGCCGCGTGCGGGCGCGGCGCCGCAGCGCCACGTCGGCCCACCAGCCCGCGGCCGCGACCGCCAGCAGCCCCCACGCGAGCCAGCTCGGCAGGTAGCTGTTGGCGATCCCGCGCACGAACTCGTCCTCGACGCGCAGCTCGCCGGCGTTGCCGAGCAGCGTCAGCTGCACGCCCTGCCAGGCGAGGAAGCCGCCGAGCGTGACGACGAACTACGGCACCCCGACGATCACCGAGATCCCGCCCTGCAGCAGTCCGGCGGCGGCGCCGACGGCGACCGCCGCGGCGATCGCGGCCCACACCGGCCAGCCGTCGTTGGTCAGCAGCACCGCCATCAGCGCGGCGCACATGCCGGCCAGCGTGCCGAGCGAGAGGTCGATCTCGCCGATCAGCAGCACCAGCACGACGCCGAGCGACAGCATCCCGACGACGCCGACCTGGAGCACCAGGTTGGAGAGGTTGCGGGCGCTGAGGAAGTTCTCGTTCAAGAGCTGGAAGACGATCCAGATCACGGCGAGGCCGACGATCACGGGGACCGGGCCCCAGTCGGCGTCGCGCGCGGCGCCGAAGCGCGCGGCGAGCTTCACGCGCTCGCCGACGCCGTCGGCCGGCCTGTCGGTCGTGGGGGTCGCGGCGCTCATGCCTTCGCCCCCGACAGCAGCCGCCCGCCTGTGATCGCCGAGACGATGTCGTCGGGCTCGCTCTCGGCGCGCACGAACGTGCCGGCGTTTCTGCCCAGCCGCAGGACCGCGATGCGGTCGGCGACGCGGAAGACGTCGGAGAGGTTGTGCGAGATCACGATCACGCCGAGGCCGCGCTCGGCGAGCGAGCGCACCAGCCCCAGCACCATGTCGGTCTGCTCGACGCCGAGCGCGGCGGTCGGCTCGTCGAGCAGCACGAGCTTCGACCCCCACAGCACGGCGCGCGCGACCGCGACCGCCTGGCGCTGACCGCCTGAGAGCCCCGAGACGGGGCGGCGCAGGTCGGTCAGCGTCGTCACGGAGAGGTCGGCCAGCACCTGCTGCGTGCGCTGCTCCATCGCGGCGTTCGAGAGCCGCCGCAGCCGGCCCGCCAGCGGCGCGCGGACCTGCTCGCGGCCGAGGAAGAGGTTGGCGACGATGTCGAGGTTGTTGCAGATCGCGAGGTCCTGGTAGACGGTCGCGATCCCCAGCTCGGCGGCCGCCTGCGGCGAGCCGATGCGGACCTCGCTCCCCTCGAACAGGAAGCGGCCCGCATCGGCTGCGTGGGCGCCGGCGATCGTCTTCACGAGCGTCGACTTGCCGGCGCCGTTGTCGCCCACCAGGGCGAGCACCTCGCCCTGGCGGACCTCCAGGTCCACGCCGTTCAGGGCGTGGACCGCGCCGTAGGACTTGCGAATCCCCTCCAAGCGCAGGAGGGGTTCGGTGGTCGTCATCTCGGGCATCTCTCCGCTGCCTTGCCGGTGCAGACTCTCTCCGGCGTCGTGAAGCCGTCGGCGAAGACGGTGTCGGCGATGTTGTCGGCCGTCACGACGACGGGGTCGAGCAGGATCGACGGCACGTCGCCGGCGCCGTTGTCGGTCGTCGAGGTCGCCATCCCGGCCGCCTCGTCGGCCTTGCCGGTGCCGAGCGCCACCGCGACGCCCGCGGCCGCCTCGGCCTCCGCCTTGATCGCCTTGTAGACCGACATCGTCTGCTGGCCGAGCAGGATCCGCTGCAGGCCGGCGTCGGTCGCGTCCTGGCCGGTGACGAGCACTCTGCCCGTCAGCCCGCGCGGCTCGAGCGCGTTGACGACGCCGCCGGCGAGGCCGTCGTTGGCGGCGATCACGCCGTCGACTCTGTCGTTGAGGCGGGTCAGCGCCTGCTCCATCAGCGTGCGGCCCTTCTGCGGGTCGAACTGCTGCGCGTCGCCCTCGTAGCCCAGTCTCAGTCTCCCCGACTCGATCAGCGGGTCGAGCGCTCTGTGCGCGCCGGCCTTGAACTGCCGGCCGGGAGCGATCGACTGGTCGCCGTTGATGAACGCGACGGTCGCGCCCTCGGGCAGCTCTCTGGCGAGGAACTCGCCCTGCAGCTGGCCGACGACCTCGTTGTCGAACGAGACGTAGAAGTCGGCGTGGCCGTCGGTGATCAGGCCGTCGTAGGAGACGACGGGGATTCTCGCCTGCTGCGCCTTGTCGGAGATCGCGGCGCCCGCGGCCTCGTCGAGCGGCGAGACGACGATCACGTCGGCGCCGTTGGTGATCGCCGACTCCGTCTGCGTCACCTGCCGCGCCGAGTCGCCCTCGGCGTTGTTGGCGATCACCTTCGCGCCCGGGGCGATTCTCTGCACCGCCGCCTCGAACAGCGGCTTGTCCTGGTTCTCGAAGCGGTCGGCACAGGTCGAGCAGGGCATCAGGAAGGCGATCGTCAGATCCTCTCCGCTGCTGCCGCCCTCGGCCGTCGTCGCCGCCGTCGTCGCACCTGCGCTGCTGGTGCTCGCGCTCTCGTCGCTCTCGTCCGACGAGCCGCAGGCGGTCAGGCCGCCGCCCATCGCTGCCGTCATGGCCAACAACGCCACGACCGATCGCAGGTTTCTCACCGTGCGTCCTCTCCTCCGTGGTGTGCCAAGTTCCCCCGTGCCTCTCGCTGGCCTCCCGCAGCGAAGAAGCGATCGACGATCATCGTCGCCGCGCCGAGCGCGACCGCGTCCGGCCCCAGCCGGCAGAGGTCGAGCGTCAACTGCTCGAACGGCGGCCGCAGCGCCCGTCCCCGCGCCGCGTCTCGGACCAGCGGCAGCAGCAGCGGGCCGAGCCGCAGCCCGACCCAGCCGCCGACCACCACGCGGTCCGGGTTGATCAGGTTGACGAGGTCGCTGACGCCGGCCCCCAGGTAGCGCGCGGTCTCACGCAGGACGCCGAGCGCGCGCTCGTCCCCCGCTTCGGCCGCGAGCGCCAGGTGCTCGATCGCCTCCTCGTCCCCGTGTCCGTCCTCACGCTCGCCGCCGGCCCCTCCGGCGGCGACCCATCGGCGGGCGATCGCGGGCGCCCCGACGTACGCCTCGAGGCAGCCGTGCGCGCCGCAGCGGCACGGGTCGCCGTCGAGCACGAGCGTCGTGTGCCCCCATTCGCCCGCGCTTGCGCTCGCCCCGCGGTAGAGCTTGCCCTGCTGCAGGAACGAGGCGCCGACGCCGGTGCCGATCAGGCAGACGACGACGTCCTGGTCCTCGCCGGCGGCGCCGAACCACGCCTCCGCCGTCCCGAGCGCCTTCGCGCCGTTGCTGACGACGGTCGGCAGCTCGGTGCGCGCCTCCAGCAGCGACTGCAGCGGAACCCCGCTCCAGCCGATGCTGGGGGCGTGCACGAGCGCCGCCGCGCCGCTGTCCTCGACGATCCCCGGGACGCCGACGCCGAGGCCCAGCACGCGCTCGCGCGCGGTGCCCGACTGTGCCAGCAGCAGCTCGACGTTCTCGGCGATCAGCTCGACGATCGCGTCGGCGCTGCGGTCCTCCGCCCCGACCGGCACCTCGACCTCGGCGGTGCGCTGCAGCGCCAGGTCGAACAGCTCCAGCCGCACGGCGGTCTCGCCGAGATCGATCCCGACGATCACGCCGTAGGCGGGGTTGATGCCGGTCAGCGACGCCGGGCGGCCGCCGTTGGAGGGCAGCTGCCCGGCTTCGCCGAGCACCCCCTCCTCAAGCAGCTGCCCGACGACGTTGGCGGCGGTGGCGGCGGAGACGCCCGCCCGGACGGCGACGTCCTGACGGCTGATCGGCCCCTCGCGGCGGAGCGTGTAGAGCACGTTCGCGCGGTTCGCGAGGCGCACGTCGCGGGTTGTCCGGCGGGTCATCGACATGGGTCAGATTCAACCCGTCGGGACGAGCTGGAACTCCTGGTTGGTCTCACCGGCGGTGGTCGTCCACTGCTGGATCTGGTTGTCCTCCTCGAGCCCGCCGCCGGACAGGTCGAGCGACTTGCCGCTGGTGCGGTTGACGAGCCGGTAGTAGCCGCTGGTCGCCGCCGTGATCTGCCACTGCTGGTTCCAGTTGCCGACCCCGGTGACCGCCCACTGCTGCATCTTGTCGCCGTCTCTGGAGGTGCCGCCGTTGTCGAGCCCGAGACCGCTGTTGCGGTTGATCAGGTTCCAGTAGCCGCCGCCGGCGTCGACCAGTCTCCACTGCTGGTCGTAGTCGCCGTTGTCGATCCACTGGACGATTCTCGCGCCGTTGGCCGTCGAGGCGCCGGAGACGCCGAACGGCTTGCCGCTGGTGCGGCTGACGAGCTTGACGATCCGCCCGTTGGCCGGGGTCGCCGAGATCGCGGTCGCCGCCGGGACGGTGCCGCGGAAGGTGACCGTGGCGCGCGCTGGCAGCGAGTAGCTGAACGAGCCTCTGCCGTTCCAGCTGACGGTGAAGCTCGTCGCGGTGGTGTTGGTGTTGTGCGCGACGAGCACCTCCTGGCCGTCGGTGTTCTTGAAGGCCGCGGTGACGATCCCGTGCGCGTCGACGGTCGAGGCGATGTGTCTCGCGTTGACGCTGACGAACT
Organism: Conexibacter sp.; assembly: GCA_035473605.1. GTDB lineage: Bacteria > Actinomycetota > Thermoleophilia > Solirubrobacterales > Solirubrobacteraceae > Conexibacter. The sequence continues at coordinate 2,951 of DATIOB010000125.1, read as the reverse complement.
TCGAGATCTGGCCCAGTTGGTAGAAGTTGTTGCGCAGCGTCGCGGCGCCGGTCGACGGGTCGATCGTGATCAGGCCGACGCAGCCGACGCAGCCGCCGAGCTGCGGTCCGCCTCTGGCGTCGAGCGCGAGGTTCCAGGTGATGACGCCCTGCGCCCAGTTCTGCACCGACTTCAGCGTCATGTCGGCGGTGCCGTATCTGATGATGTCCGTCGGGTTGGTGTCCGACGAGCACTCCGTCTCGTAGACGCCCTTCGTCGGATCGAGGTTCCGCAGCTTCGTCATCGCCGCCGGATCGGAGGCGTTGTTGTAGCAGTGCCAGGCGAAGCCGTCGTACTGCGGCGTGCCGAGCGCGTGCAGCGCCATCGGGTAGACGAAGTTGTCCCAGTTGTGGTCGAAGCCGAGGATCTGCTCGTTCAGGCCGGCTCTCGTCAGCGACGGGCGCAGGTAGCTGTAGACCCAGGCGCTCTCGGCCGCCGGCGTCCACTCCATGCCGGGGTAGTTGGTCGGGCAGTAGCCGGGCTCGTTCTGCGGCGTGACCGCCCAGATCGGGATGCCGTTGGACTCGTACGCTCTGATCCAGGAGACGAAGTAGTCGGCCCATCTCTGGTAGTGCGCCGGCAGGAGCGTGCTGTTGCCCGTGCCCGTGTTGCAGATCATCGAGCCGTTGGACTTCATCCAGCCGGGCGCGCTCCAGGGGGAGGCGATGATCTTCAGGTTGGGGTTGATCGCGAGCGCGTCTCTGATCACCGGCATGATGCGGCCGGTGTCCTGCGAGCTGAGCGCGAACGCCGCGCTCGAGCTGTCCTGCGAGGTCCAGTGCGAGCCGGCCGCCGTGAAGTCCGACGAGGTCATCGGCACGCGCCAGAAGCGCAGGCCGATCGCGTCGGAGGTCGCCGTCCCGAAGATCTTGTTCATCAACGTCGAGTAGGCGCTCGGGTTCGCCGACTTCATTCTCATCAGCAGGTAGGCCGACGAGTCGGTGAACGAGGCGCCGAAGCCCCCGTCGATCGTCTGCGTGACCTTGCTGTCGTCGACCTCGACGTTGTACGTGCCGCGCGCCGGGCTGCCGAGCGTGACGTCGGACTGAGCGACCAGTCCGCTCCCGCTCCCGGGCGTCTGCCAGACGTTGAGTCTCTCCCCGACGGCGAGCGCCGGCGATGCCGCCGCGCCCAGCACGATCGCTGCCCCGGCTGCGAGCAGGGGTACTCGACAGGCGTTCCTGAGCCTGTTGCGCTTCATCTCTCTCCACCTCTCGGTTTGACGACCGAGCGCAGGCCGGCGCGACCTCCCACAACCACGCGCCAACGCTTCACACGAGACTTACCCTAAGACCAAGAGAAAGTCCCTGTCAAGTATTTCTCACGCTGAAGGTGCGGGCGCGTCAGCGCTCGGTCCTCGTCGGGGTGATCTCGGCGCGCGGCGGGTCAGCTCGTCAGCAGCTGGTCGACTGGGGCGTCGTCGTCGCGCAGGACCGGCGCCCCCGCGGCGAAGCGCGCGACCGCGCGCTCGTCCCAGGTGCGGGCGCCGGAGGCCGCCGAGCCGGCCGCCCGCGGCAGCGGACGGTCGGAGGCGAGCAGCACGCCGTTGCCTCCGGCCGGATCCCCGCCGCTGCCCGGGACGGCGATCAGGCGGACGTGGGCGAAGCGGTCGCGCAGCGTCGCCGCCTCCGCGCGCAGCAGCTCGAGCGGCCGCTGGTCGATCACGTTCAGGACGTAGATGCCGCCCGGCTTCAGCACGCGCTCGATCTCCTCGGCCCACTCGACCGTCGCCAGATGCCACGGCACCGCGAGCTTGCCGAAGGCGTCGCCGACGACGACGTCGGCGCTGCGGTCGGGGACCTCGAGCATGCTGATGCGCGCGTCGCCGACCGTGGTGCGCAGCGCCGGCGAGGTGCGCAGCCCCAGCCGCTCGCGCGCGAGGTCGACGAGGTCGCCGTCGACCTCCAGCACGTGCGCGCTCGAGCCCGGGCGGGTCGCCAGCAGCCAGCGCGGCAGGGTGAAGCCGCCCCCTCCGACGAAGACGACGTCGAGCGGCGCGCGGCCGGGCCGCGCCGTGTCGATCGCGTCGGCGATCCAGCGCGTGTAGGGGAACTCGAGATGGGTCGGGTCGTCGAGGTCGACGAACGAGTGGCGCACGTCGTCGAGCAGCAGCTCGCGGGTGGTCGGCCGCGACGCGTCGAGCGCGATGCGGGCGCAGTGGTAGTCGGTCTCGGCCTCACAGGGCGAGTCGCGCGTCGCGGCGAGCGCGCCGAGCGCGACGGCGGCGACCGTCGCGCTGAGCACGGCCGCCGGGCTCAGCGAGCGGGAGCCCAGCCCGAGCGCGAGCCCCGCGACCACCAGCAGCGCGCCGGTCGCGTACACGGCGGTGCTGACCGGCATCAGCGGCACGAGCACGAAGCCGCTGCCGAAGGTCCCGACGAGCGCGCCGCCCGTCGCCCACGCCGAGAGGCGCCCCACCGTCGTCCCGCTCGACCGCAGGTCGTGCAGCTGGATGCGCGCGACCGCCGGCGAGACGGCGCTCAGGACCGCCGCGGGCGGCACGAGCGCGACGAGCGTGATCCCGAGCGCGGCGAGGTCGCCTTCGCCGCGCGCGCCCGGCCCCAGCCAGCGCACGAGCGGGACCGTCAGCAGCGCCAGCAGGCCGCCGACGACGAGCAGGCCGACGACCAGCCGGCGGGTGTCGGTGCGGTCGGCGAGCCAGCCGCCGACCGCCGCGCCGGCCGCGATCCCGGCGAGCGCGGCGCCGATGATCGAGGTCGTCGTCTCCAGGGTCAGGCCGACGTACGGGGCCAGCATCCGGACGGCCAGGATCTCCAGCATCAGCACCGCGCCGGCGGCGACGAAGACGAGAGCCGCGGCCGCCGCCTGTGGGAGTGCCTTCGGCAGCTCCGCCGTCGGCTCCCCAGCCGTGGCCTCCCTCCCTTTGCCCCCCACCATGCCTGGCATGCGGG
>DATIOB010000124.1:0-5015 GCA_035473605.1 Conexibacter sp. | reverse complement strand
CAGCGCGGCACGCCCTGCGGATCCTGGTCGAGCCGCGCCTGCACCTCCGCCAGCGGATGGACGGCGCCGCATTCCTGACACGAGGACGAGGCGATGCTGCCGTGCAGCTCGATCAGCTCGCCGTGCGGACCGTGCAGGCGGTCGATGTTCTGCGTCACGACCGCGTCGACGAGACCGCGCCGCTCCAGCTCGACGAGCAGCTCGTGGGCGCGGTTGGGCTGCTTGTCGCGCAGCGACTGGAAGCGATCGCCATAGAAGGCCCAGAAACGCGCCGGGTCGCGCCGCCAGGCGTCGACGTGGGCGACCTCCATCGGGTCGACGTTCGCCCACAGCCCCGTGCGCGGGGTGCGGAAGTCGGGGATCCCGGAGGGCACCGAGATCCCCGCGCCGGTCAGCACGACGACCGATCTGGCGGCGTGCACGCGCGCGGCGAGCAGGGCGGCGCCCGCCGCAGCGTCGTCTCCGCCGCCCGCCCGCGCGTCGCTCATCTCATCTGCCCTGGAACTTCGGTGTGCGCTTCTACAGGAAGGCGCCGATGCCCTCCTTCGCGTCCTCGGAGCCGAAGACGATCGCGAACGCCCGCTTCTCCTCCGCGACGCCGTCGTCGAGGTCGGGCACGGCCGAGACCTGCTTGATCTGCTCGACCGCCAGCGGCGCCTGGCCGGCCAGCTTGCGCGCCCACGCGAGCGCCGTGTCGAACAGCTCGTGATCCGGGACCAGACGGTTGACGAGGCCGAACTCGTAGGCCTCCTCGGCCGACATCGGCTCGCCGGTCAGGTTCATCTCCAGCGCCTTCGCCTCGCCGACCAGGCGCGGCAGCCGCTGCGTGCCGCCGAAGCCGGGGATGATGCCGAGGTTGATCTCCGGCTGGCCGAAGCTGGCCGAGGCGGCGGCGATCCGCACGTCGGTCGCCATCGCCAGCTCGCAGCCGCCGCCGAAGGCGAGCGCGTTGATCGCCGCGATCGTGATCGTCGAGCTGCGCTCGAAGGAGCGGAACAGCTCGTGCGCCTCGTCGAGCAGGGCGCGGCCGGCGGCCTCGTCCATCGTCGCGAACGCCTTCAGGTCGGCGCCGGCGCAGAACAGCGCCGGGTTGGCCGAGGCGAAGACGAGCACGCGCACGGCCGGGTCGCCGTCGACCTGGGTCCAGACCTTCTTGATCGCCGCGATCGTCTCGGGCGAGAGCGAGTTGGCCGGCGGACGGTCGAGCCACGCGATCGCGGTCGCGCCGCGCGTCTCCAGCTTGACCGGCCCCTCGTCCCAGCCGGCGTCCGGCTGCGGGGAGGGGAAGAAGCCCTGGCCGCTCTTGGCGCCAAGCCGTCCCTGCGCGACGAGGCGGCGCAGGATCGCCGGCGGCGCGAAGTGCTCGCCCCACGCCTCCTGCGCGCGCTCCAGCCGCGCGAGGACCGTGTCGAGGCCCTCCTGGTCGGCGCGCGCGAACGGCGGCGGGATCAGGCCGGCGCCGGCCATCAGGCCGAGGTCGATGTCCTTCGTCGTCGCGATCCCCTCTTCGAGCACGAGGCAGGACTCGACCAGCGCCTTCAGCTGGAAGCGCTCGACGACCTCCTCGACGCCGGTCGCGTCGGCCTCCGCGCGGGCCGGCGCGTCGGCACCATGGGTGTAGAAGCCCTGGCCGGTCTTCGCGCCCAGCTCGCCACGCTCGATCCGCTCCAGCATCCCCTGGTGCAGCGGGAAGCGGTCGCCGAAGCTCTCGTTGAGGTAGCGGCCGACGTGGCCGACGGTGTCGAGGCCGAGCAGGTCGACGAGGAAGAACGGGCCCATCGGGGTCGCTCTGGCGTCGGTCATCGCTCTGTCGATCGCCTCGATCGAGGCGCCGCTCTGCTCCTGGAAGCGGAAGACCTCGCCGAACGACGAGTTCAGCACGCGGTTGACGACGAAGCCGGGCGCCTCGTCGCAGCGGATCGGCAGCTTGCGGATCGCCTGCGCGAAGCTCATCGCCGCCTGCGTCGTCTCGGGCGAGGTCTCCAGGCCCTCGATCACCTCGATCAGCCGCATGACGGAGGCCGGGTAGAAGTAGTGGAAGCCGACGACCCGGTCGGGCCGGCTGGTCGCCTCCGCGATCTCCGTGATCGACAGCGCCGAGGTGTTGGAGGCGAGGATCGCGTGGCCGGGCGTCACGTCGTCGAGCTCGGCGAAGACGGTCTGCTTGATCTCGATCCGCTCCGGCACGGCCTCGATCACGAAGTCGACGTCACCGAAGCCGGAGTAGTCCGTCGCGCCGGTGATCAGCCCGACGCGGCGCTCCAGCTCCTCGGCCGAGAGCTTGCCGGCGTCGACCTGGCCCTGCCAGATCGAGCGCGCCTTCGCGAGCCCCTGCTCGACGAATCTCTGGTCGACGTCCTTCAACACGACGGGGATGTCGGCCGAGGCGATCGTGTACGCGATCTCCCCTCCCATCGTGCCGGCCCCGACGACCGCGGCCTTGAACACGAACATGCTTGCCCTTCACTCGGGTTGCGATTGCGCCGGAGTCTATGCCCGCGCCGCCGCTCAGCGACCCAGCTCGGCCGCGAGCCTCGCCAGCGTGCGGCGCAGCGAGTCGCGCAGCGCCCGGCGCACGAAGAGCGGATCGGCGAGCACCATGAAGGGGCCGTTTCTGCGCAGTGCGTACTCCAGCTCGAGCGCGACGCCGACGCCGGCCGCGCCGCCGGCGGGCGGCGCGAAGGCGAGCCGCTGCACGCCGGTCAGGTCGGGGTCCGAGAGCTGCGTCACCAGCTCGGCGCCGGGCTCGTGGCGCAGCACCTTCTCGGTCACCTCGCCGCGGCCGCCGGGATGCGAGGCCCAGACCAACCGCGCGCCGACCGCCGGCCACTCCGGATCGACCTCGACGACGCGCTCGAAGCCGTCGACGAAGGCGGCCCAGCCGGCCGGATCGGCCCACAGACGCTCGACCGCGGCGGCGTTCGCCGGCAGCTCCAGCGCCGCGCGCGCCCGGCGCAACTCAGCCCCTCCGCATGCGTTCGTGACTCACGGGGCACGGATGTTCGCAGAGCCACCACCCGGAGGATCGATGTCGATGCAACGAAGACTGTCCGTGGCGGCGTGCGTCGCGCTGGCGTTCACCGCCGCGACCGCCACGTCGGCGAGCGCGGCGAGCCCGACCGCGAGCACGCAGGCCGCCGGATCGGTCGGGCAGACGGCGGTGACGCTGCGCGGCGCGGTCGACCCCAACGGCAGCGCGACGACCTACGCCTTCCAGTGGGGCTCGAACGCGAGCTACGGCCAGCAGACGCCCAACCGCGCGGCCGGCAGCGGCACGAGCGCCAGAGACGTGAGCTTCCGCCTCAGAGGGCTGACGCCCGGCACGACCTACCACTACCGGATCGTCGCCACCAACGCCGACGGCACGACCGTCGGCAGCGACCGCAGCGTCAAGACCGACCTGCCGCCCGCCACGACGCCGGCGATCCTCGCCACCTCGCCGTTCTCGCCGTACGCCAACAGCGTCACGCTGACGGCGCTCGTCAACCCCGGGGGCGCCGCGACGACGTACAGATTCCAGTTCGGGACGACCAACACGTACGGCGCCGAGACGTTCGCCGCGAGCATCCCCGCGGGCGTCGCGCCGGTCGCGGTCAGAATCCCGCTGAACGGGCTGCAGGAGCGGACGACCTACCACTTCCGCGCCGTCGTCTCGAACCGCAGAGGGACCGTCGTCGGGCCGGACGCGACCTTCACGACCGGGCCGTTCGCGCCGGCGCTGATCGGCGCCAGAACCCGTCCCGGGAAGCAGCGCCGCTCGCATCCGTACTTCGTCACGACCGGCGTCCTGCGGCTGCCGGCCGGCGTCGGCGTCGCCGACGGCTGCACCGGCATCGTCGGCGTCAGATTCACGAACGGCTCGCGCACCGTCGCCAGCCGGCGCGTGCGACTCGACCCCGGCCACTGCAGCTACTCGCTGCGGGTGCGCGCGCTGCCGCCGGCGGGGAAGTCGAAGCTGCGCGTGCGCGTGCGCTTCTACGGCAACTCGATCCTGACGCCGCAGGACGCCCGCAGCTATCTGGTGTCGCTGAAGTAGACCCCGCGAGTTCCCACGAACGCGGCGTGCCTTGGCGCGCCGCCGTGGAACTCGCAATGCGAAGCACGCGAAGCACAACGACAAAGGCCCGGGGCGGATTCCGCGCCCGGGCCTTCGTACTCTCTCACCACATAGGACCGGCAGCTACACGTGCGCGCCTTGTGTGACGCCGCGCACAAAAGTTCCTGCCGGAAGAGTAGCGCGTCCTACGCGGTCGCGGCGGCCGGGGTCTCCGCGCGGCGCGGAAGCAGCGTCTCGCGGGCGATCACGAGGCGCTGGATCTGGGCGGTGCCCTCGTACAGCTGCATGATCTTCGCGTCGCGCATCAGCTTCTCGACGGGGTACTCCTTGATGAAGCCGTAGCCGCCGTAGACCTGCACGGCGTCGGTCGCGACCTTCATCGCGGCGTCGGCGGCGAAGCGCTTCGCGTGCGAGGAGACAAGCGTGTTGCGCTCGCCGTTGTCGAGCTGCGACGCGGCCTTCCAGGTGAGCAGGCGGCTCGCCTCGACGTCGGTCGCCATGTCGGCGATCATGAACTGGATCGCCTGGTGCATCGCGATCGGCACGCCGAACTGGACGCGCTCCTTGGAGTACTCGGTTGCGAACTCGAACGCCGCGCGGGCGATGCCGACGGCCATGGCCGCGACACCCGGGCGCGTGCGGTCGAGCGTCATCATCGCGAGCTTGAAGCCCTGGTTCTCCTCGCCGAGCAGGTTCTCGGCCGGGACCTCGGTGTCGTTGAACGTGATTGTCGCGGTGTTGGAGGCCCGCTGCCCCATCTTGTCCTCCTTCTTGTCCACCGTGACGGTGTCGTCACGGGGAACCACGAAGGCGGAGATGCCGCGGTGGCCGGCCTCCTTGTCGGTCTTCGCGTAGACCGTGTACCAGTTGGCGTAGCCACCGTTGGTGATGAAGCACTTCGAGCCGTTGATGACCCACTTGTCGCCCTTGCGCACGGCCGTCGTCTTCATGCCGGAGA
>DATIOB010000123.1:0-1725 GCA_035473605.1 Conexibacter sp. | reverse complement strand
GCGCGCGCCGCCTGGCTCGACCTGCGCGAGCGCCGCCTTGCCGGCATGGCCGCCGAGCTGTCGGCGACGCTCGCGCCCGGCGAGCCGTGCGCCGTCTGCGGCGCCCTCGACCACCCGGCGCCCGCGCACCTGCGCGAGGCCGGCGCCGACGCCGACGCGGGCCCCACGGCGCCCGCCGACGCGACGACTGCGGATCTCGACATCCCAGAGCTGCACAGATCCGCGCTCATCGGGGGTGGAGACGCCAGCTCCGGGGAGGGCGCCGGCGCCGCGCCGGACTCCATCCCCCTCGCCGAGCAGGAGCAGGCGGCGCAGGATGTCCACACCGAGCGCGCGGAGGAGCGCGGGGAGCTGGAGCGCGCCGCCGGAGCCAACGCGAGCGCGCTCGCGGCCGCGCGGGCGATCGCGGGCGAGGCGAGCGCCGAGGAGCTGCGCGCCGACGCCGCACGGCTGGCCGAGCAGCACAACGCCGCGCGCACCGAGGCCGACGGGCTCGCCGGCGCCGAGCGCGAGCTGCTCGCGCTCGCGACCGCCGTCGCCGGTCACGAGCAGGCGCGGCGCGAGGCCGAGCAGGCCGCGGCGACCGCGCGCGCCGCCCACGCCGAACGCTCCGCCGCATTGACCGCCGAGCGCGAGCGGGTCACCGCCGCGCGCGGCGACGCACCGTCGATCGCCGCCCGCGTCGCGGCGCTGCGCGCCCAGGCCGACGCCTGCGAGCAGGCCGCCTCCGCCGCCGAGCAGGCCGCCCGCACCACCGCCGCGCACGCCGAGGCCGCGTCGGCCGCAGCCGCCGCCGCGCAAGCCGCCGGCTTTGGTGACGACGGCCCGTTCGCGGACATCGGCGGCGACAGCGACGACAGTTCTCCCAGCGACGCCGACACCCTGGCACCCCCCTCCCCAGACGATGTCCTGCCGCCGCTCTCCGATGCTGACGAGCCCAGCGCCGCGGAGCGACGCGCCACCGCCCGTGCCGCCACCGCCGTCCGCGACGCGGCGCAGATCACCGAGCTGGAGCAGCGGCTGCGCGACTTCGACGAGGGGATCGCGAGACGGTCGGCGCTCGTCCAGGACGAGTCGCTCAGACAGGCCGCCGCGGAGCCGGCGCCGGACCTGCCTGCGCTGCGCGACGCCGCCGCGCGCGCCGCCCAGCAGGACGAGGCGAGCCAGGGCCGCAACACCGTCGAGCAGCGCCGTCTAGCCGAGGTCACCAGCCTCTCCGGCGCGCTCGACAGCGCGCTCACCGCGCTGGCGCCGGTCGCCGAGCGCGAGCGGCTCGTGCGCGAGCTGGCCGCGCTCGCCGACGGCGGCTCAGCAGCGAACAGGCTCAGAATGCGCCTGTCGGCGTACGTGCTGGCGGCGCGGCTGGAGGAGGTCGCCGCGGCCGCGACCGCGCGGCTGGAGAAGATGTCGAACGGCCGCTACGCGCTGATCCACGCCGACGACGGCGCGCGCGGCCGCCGTCGCGGCGGCCTCGACCTGAAGATCGTCGACGGCTGGACCGGTCAGGAGCGCTCGCCCTCGACGCTCTCCGGCGGCGAGACCTTCCTCGCCAGCCTCGCGCTGGCCCTCGGCCTCGCCGACGTCGTCGCCGCCGACGCCGGCGGCAGCCGCCTGGAGACGCTCTTCATCGACGAGGGCTTCGGCTCGCTCGACGAGCGCACCCTCGACGAGGTGCTCGACGTGCTCGACGCGCTGCGCGAGGGCGGTCGCGCCGTCGGGATCGTC
>DATIOB010000122.1:0-4418 GCA_035473605.1 Conexibacter sp. | reverse complement strand
TCGTGGTCAGCTGATCGCGGCGGTGGCGGCGTCGGCGCGGCGCAGCGTCTCCGCGCGGGCCGCCTCGCCGCCGGCGCGCACGAGCCCGAGCGCGCCGAGCCCGCTGGAGAGGATCGCGCGCATCACGCGGCCGACGCGCGGGTCCGCGTCGCGCTCCAGGTACCAGTCGCTCAGGTGCGCGACGTAGCGGTAGTACTTGAGCAGGTCGAACGCCTCCAGCGCGACCGCGAGGTTGCGGCGATGGACCTGCGACTGCAGCACGACGTGGCGGTAGTCGGAGTCGGCCGGGGCCGGGTCGGGCGCGCCGTCGTTGGCGGGGTCCCACGCCTTCGCCCACGCCTGCGCGATGCGGTACGCGCTGTTGTGCTCGGGGTCGACCAGCCGCTGTGCCGGCGGCAGCACGAGCCCCTTCACGACCGGCTTGTCGAGGCAGTAGCCGAGCACGACGATCGCGAGCAGGTCGTCGGCGGAGAGCAGCGGCTGCTCGCGCACCAGCGCGGTCAGCTCCGGCAGCGCGACCAGCTCCTCCAGCAGCTCGTCGACGAGCAGCGCGTTGCCCTTGCTCGACGACAGCTCGCCGCCGATCTCGGTCGCGACCATCCCGTGCAGGACGTGGCGCGAGGGCAGCACCGGCAGCGCCGGCTCCAGTCTGCCGAGCAGCTCCTCGACGTGCTGGACGTGGGCGGCCCACTCGTCCCCGGAGAGGTGGATCAGCTGCGACCCCTCCTCGTCGATCATCATGTCGCGCCACATCGCGACGACGCGCAGATGGTGCGTCGGGAAGCCGTCGGCGCGCGTCAGCGGCATCACCGGGTAGGAGTCGTCGCCGGTGTAGTAGGCAACGGTTCCGCGCTCCTCGCGCACGAAGACGCCGCGCTCGATCCCGAGGCGGGCGACCTCGGCCGTCTTCCGCGTGCGATCGGAGTCGAACAGGATCCGCTCGAACTCGACGCCGAGGCGGGAGAGCGTCTCGTTCTGGCCGGCGACCGCCCAGTAGCGGACTCTTCTCCACAGCGCGACGGCGTCCGGCTCGTCCTGCTCGACGCCGGTCAGCAGCTGCTGCGCGAGGTCGTGGCGCTCATCGAGGTCGCGCGCGACCGGCGCGTCCTCGTCGGCGACGTCGGCGACCGGTCCCTCCTCGCGCGCGTAGCGGGCGTAGAGGTCGCCGACGAACTGGTCGCTCTTGCGGCCGGCCTGCTCCGGCGTGCCGGGCGCCGCATAGCGCTCGTAGCCGGCCATCGCCTCGCCCATCGAGCGGCCGGCGTCGCCGATGTGGCTCTGCCGCTCGACGGTCGCGCCCGCCGCTCTCAGCGCGCTCGTGATCGCCTGCCCGAGCGCGATGTTGCGCAGGTGGCCGACGTGCAGCGCCTTCGTCGCGTTGGGATCGCAGAAGTCGACGATCGCGCGCTCGCCGGCGAGCAGGTCGCCGGTCTCCATGCCGGTGAAACGGCCGGCCTCCAGGCCCGCGCCGGTCTCGGCGATGCGCGCGTCGGTCAGGCGCAGCAGGAAGCGCTGCTGCTCCTGCTCGACGCTCGCGACGGCCGGGTCGGCGGCGAGCGCCGCCAGCGCCCGCGGCGCCAGCTCGCGGTCGCGCGTGATCGCGCCGACGTCGGTCGCGTCCTCCTGTCTCAGGTTCGGGACGACGCGGAAGGCGTTCGCGTCGACGGCGCGGAGCGTGGACTCGACGGCGTCGAGCAGGTTGTCGGCGCGCAGCGGCGCTGCTTTCTCGTCACGCATCCGCGACTCCCCCGAGACGGAGTGAAGCACGGGAGACGGGGCTCGAACCCGCAACCATCGGCTTAGAAGGCCGGTGCTCTACCAATTGAGCTACTCCCGCATGCCGGTGAGCCTGCAGATGACGCAGGTCCCCCGAAGCGACCCGGAGGAGTCTAGTGGAGGCGAGCGTTTCGCGTCCGCCCGAGCGCATCACGCCGCCGACTCCGCCGGCAGCGCGCGCGGCACGCGCTCCCGCAGCGTGAGCAGCAGCGCCGCCACCTCGGGGTCGGTGCCGAGGTCCATCGCGTGCTCGCAGGCGGCGATCGCGTCGCTGACGCGGTCGGTGCGGGCGAGCGCGTGGGCGTAGCGCGACCACGCCTGCGGCGACTCGGGCGCCAGCAGCGTCGCCGCCTCGCAGACGGTCACCTCGGCGCCGATGTCACCGCTCAGCTGGTGCACGAGCGCCAGGTCGAGCAGGCCCTCGACGGTCGGCATCAGCTCCGCCGCCCGTTCGAGCGCGGCGCGCGCGCCGTCGCGGTCGCCGAGCCGCAGCCGCAGGCGGCCGAGCCGCTCCCACGCCGAGGAGTCGGTCGGCGCCGCCTCGGTCTCGCGCACGGCGGCGTCGCGCGCGAGGTCGTAGGCGCGCATGTCCTCGTAGATGCGGGCGGCGAAGCGGTGCGGCGCCGGCCGCTCGCCCTCGGTGCGGATCCAGTCGCGCACGGTGCGCGCCGCCGCCGGCAGGTTGCCCGACTGCCAGAAGGCGACCGTCAGCTGGCGCAGCACGACCGGGTTGCGCGGATCGGCGTCGCGCGCGTAGATCAGCCGTCTGGCGGCCAGCGCCGGATCGCCCTCGGCGAGCGCGTGCTGGGCGGCCGTCATGAAGCGCTGGACGCGGTCGGCCGACGGGTCCGGTCTGGAGAAGTCGACGAACTGCAGCGAGCCGGCCGGGATCGTGCGGACGCCGATCTGGAACTTGACGCGCGCCCACTGCTGCACGTCGTCGCCGTCGCCGGAGAAGTAGATGCCGGTGACCGAGCCGACGCCCCACTCCGGATAGGAGAGGCAGCGCGCGTAGCGGTGGACGACCGAGTGGGCCGGCGCCTGGGAGCCGAACGGGTCGTTCTCGGCGCGGTCTCTGTCGGCGGCGGCGCGCGCCTGCGCCTCCTCGTAGGCGCGCCGGCCCTCCTCCGCGCGCGCTCTGCGGGCGGCCGCCGCGGAGACCTTGACGGCGTTGGCGGAGACCTTGCCGCCGCGCGAGGTCTCGGCCAGCTGCTCGAGCTGGTCTGCCGCCTCGTTGATCGCCTGGAGGTGGCGCTGGTGCTCGTGCTGGCGTCCCGGAGGGGCGATGTCCGGGTGCCAGACCTTCGCCATTCTGCGCCGCGCCAACTGGACCGTTCGCTTGTCGAACGGTGGTTCAAGCTCGAGCAGCAGGATCGCCTGCTCGATGTCGAAGACTGCGGCCATGAAGAACCAAGGCTAGCGACGCGCGGGCCGCCCGGGTCGTCTTCTCTATCCTCCGTCGCTGTGTCCGCTCAGTACATCTTCCAGATGCACCGCCTGTCCCGGCTGTTCCCGCCGGACAAGGAGGTGTTGAGAGAGGTCTCGCTCTCTTTCTATCCCGGCGCCAAGATCGGCGTGCTCGGCTACAACGGCTCCGGCAAGTCGACGCTGCTGAAGATCATGGCCGGCATCGACAGAGAGTTCCGCGGCACCGCGGCGCTTGCGCCCAACGCGACCGTCGGGCTGCTGGAGCAGGAGCCCCACCTCGACGAGTCCAAGGACGTGCGCGGCAACGTCGAGGACGGCGTCGCCGAGACGCGCGACCTGCTCAACCGCTTCAACGAGCTGGCGGCCAACTACTCCGAGGAGACCGCCGACGAGTTCGCGCGGCTGCAGGAGCAGATCGACGCCGCCGACGCCTGGAACCTGGACACGGTGCTCGACACGGCGATGGACGCGCTGCGCCTGCCGCCCGGCGACGCCGACGTCTCGCTGCTCTCCGGCGGCGAGAGACGGCGTGTCGCCCTCTGCCGGCTGCTGCTGAGAGCGCCCGACCTGCTGCTGCTCGACGAGCCGACCAACCACCTCGACGCCGAGTCGGTCGCGTGGCTGGAGCTGCACCTGCGCGACTACAGAGGCACGATCGTCGCGATCACCCACGATCGCTACTTCCTCGACAACGTTGCCGGCTGGATCCTCGAGCTCGACCGCGGCCAGGGCCACCCGTTCGAGGGCAACTACTCCGGCTGGCTGGAGCAGAAGCAGCAGCGGATGGCGCAGGAGGAGCGGCAGGACAACACGCGCAAGAAGGTGCTCGCGCAGGAGCTGGAGTGGGTGCGGATGAACGCCTCCGCCCGCCGCGCGAAGCCGAGAGCGCGCCTCAACGCCTACGAGGCGCTGCTCGCCGAGGACCGCAACGTCAAGCTCGACCAGGTCCAGATCCACATCCCGGCCGGTCCTCGGCTGGGCGACACGGTGCTCGAGGCCAGCGGGCTGCGGAAGGCCTACGGCGAGCGGGTCCTGATCGACGATCTCAGCTTCACGCTGCCGCGCGGCGGCATCGTCGGCGTGATCGGCCCCAACGGCGCCGGCAAGACCACGCTGATGCGGATGATCACCGGGCAGGAGCAGCCCGACGCCGGCGCGCTCAAGCTGGGCGAGACGGTCGAGCTGGCCTACGTCGACCAGTCGCGCGACGCGCT
>DATIOB010000121.1:0-15159 GCA_035473605.1 Conexibacter sp. | reverse complement strand
GCGCGCTCGTGATCAGCCAGGTCGTGCTGTCGTTCGGGATCCCGTTCGCGGTCGTGCCGCTGATCCTGCTGACGAGCAACCGCGAGGTGATGGGGACGCTCGTCAACCGCCGCCTGACGACCGTCGTCGCGGGCCTGCTGGCGGCGGCGATCGTCGCGCTCAACGTCTTTCTGCTGGTCGACGTCTTCTTCGGCTGAGCACGGCCTTTGTCGTAACCTTCGACGTCATGCCTCTCGCCGACACCTTCACGCAGATCGTCGACTCGCTGCCCGACGACTGGACAGATCTCGAGCTCGACCTGCGGATCGAGGACGAGACCCGCTACGTCGACGCGGCCACCTACCTCGTCACGTGCAACGCGCAGCCGTACTCCAGACACGACTGGCACTGGCGCCTGCTCGTCGCCCACCGCTTCGGCCACGCCGCCGCGGTGCCGGCCGTCCACGGCGCGCTGAGACTGCTCGACGACGCCGGCATCACGGGCGAGCTGGCGCTGCGCGAGTCGCGCGCCGGCCGCGTCGAGGTGACGCAGATGTGGGGCCGGCCCTACTCGGTGCGCGACGAGTTCAAGAAGCTGCGCGCGCAGTAGCGACCCCCAGTAGCGTTCCCGCGATGAAGATCGCGGTCATCACAGGCGCGTCGTCGGGCATCGGCGAGGCGACCGCGCGGCGGTTCGCGCGCGAGGGCGGCTGGAACCTGGTGCTGGTCGCGCGCCGCGAGGAGCGGCTGCGCGCGCTGGCCGCGGAGCTGGGCGGCGCGACCGTCGTCGCCGTCGACCTGACCGACGAGAAGGCGCCTGCGCACGTGCGCGAGGTGATCGAGCGCGAGCACGGCGGCCGCCTCGACCTGCTCGTCAACAACGCCGGAGCCGGCTGGGGCGGCTCGTTCGCGACGAGAGGCTACGAGGAGGTGCGCAGGACGATGGCGCTCAACTTCGACGCCGTCGTGCGGCTGAGCGAGGAGCTGCTGCCGCTGCTGCGGGCGAGCGCGCCGTCCTCGCTCGTCAACGTCGCCTCGACCGCCGGCCGCGTCGGCCGCGCAAAGAGCGGCGCCTACTCGGCGTCGAAGTTCGCGCTCGCCGGCTGGACCGACTCGCTGCACCTCGAGGAGCGCCGCAACGGCGTCCACGTCGGGCTCGTGCTGCCGGGCTTCGTCGCGACCGAGGGCTTCCCGCAGGAGGCGCTCGTGAGCAAGGCGACGACGCGCTGGCTCGTCTCGACCGCCGACAAGGTCGCCGACGCGATCTATGACGCCGGCCCTGGCGGCAAGGCCGAGCGCTACGTGCCGCGGCCGTACGCGCTGGCGGCGGCGCTGCGCGTCGTCGCGCCGGGCCTCGTGCGGCGCGCGCTGTCGCGCTAGGAGTCGTGCGTCGTCGCCACCGCGGCGGGGACGACCGAGCTGTCGAAGCGCGGATCGTTCAGCGGCAGCGCGCCGATCTGACGGCCGGGCGGGAAGAGCTGCTCCTCGGCGGCGGCGAGCTGCGCCTGGAGGTCGTTGCGGTCGAGCCCGTCGAACTGCGCCTGCAGGTCGCTGAGGCTGCTCTCCGGATCGACCTGCGTCTGCTCGTAGCCGCGCAGGATCGCCGCGACCGCGGCCTTCGCGACGCTCGGATCCTCCTCCAGCCGCCGCCGTGTCGTCGCCAGCACGACGAGCGGGGCGCGGTCGCCGTCGGGTGCGTTGACGAGCGCCATCACGCCGACGAGATCGCGCTCGCTGCCGAGCGTCGCGACGTCGACGACGGCGAAGTCGGCTCTGCGCGCCTTCAGCGCTCTGACGCCGGCGGCGGGCGCGGCGGCGCGCGGTCTGCGCAGCGTCAGGTTGACCCCCTCGGCGCCGTCGTAGCCGCGCTCGACCGCCGCTGCCAGCGGCGCGTCCTGGGCCTGCGGCGGGCCGGCCAGCACGAGCGTCGCGTCGACCTGCGGGCGGTCGTCGCCGACCGTGCCGCAGCCGCCGAGCGCGAGCGCGGCGAGCAGGAGGGCAAGAGGGTGGCGGCGCGACATGCGGGAGGGGAGGATGGCAACAATGGGCCGATGACGGCGACCCACGATCTGCGTGCGCTGGCGGCGGCGAGCCTCGTCGGCGCGTGGCGCGCGTACGCGACGCGGGCCGACGGCGCCGCGATGCACGAGCTGCCGGGCGCCAGTGCGGCGGTCTTCCCGCACGGCGCGGCGCGCGAGATCTTCAACAACGCGCTGCTGTCGCGGGGCGTCGCGGACGTCGACGCGACGCTCGCCGCGCTCCGCCGGCTCGACGGCGAGGCGGGAGTCGGCGGGTTCGCGCTCTGGGTCGACGCCGCCGACGAGCGCGCCCTCGCGACCGGCGCCGCGGCCGGCTGGCGTCAGGAGGAGGCGACCTGCTCGATGGCGATGCGGCTGCCGGCGGAGGGCTTGGATGCGGCCGCCGGCGCCGGCGAGGCCGACGGCGCCGGCGTCGAGCCGCTGGCCGAGCCGGCGGAGGCGATGGTGCTCAACGGCGCCGTGCCGGAGCTGCTGAGCGACTGGCCGGCGGATGCGCGCGGCTACGTCGCGCGCGGCGAGGACGGTCGCGCGCTCTCGACCGCGCTGGCGCTGCGGATCGGTGACGACTGTCACGTCGCCTTCGTCGCGACCGATCCGGCCGCCCGCCGCCGCGGCCTCGCGGGCCGCGTGCTGGCACGGCTGCTCGCCGACGCCGCGGCCGACGGCTGTACGACCGCGAGCCTCAACGCGACCGAGATCGCCGAGTCGCTGTACGCCCGCGCCGGATTCGTCGCGCTCGGCCGCATCGTCGAGCTGGTGCCGCCCGAGGGCTGGCAGTAGCGGCGCAGCGTCGCCGGAACGTCGGGCCGTCCCACGCGGGCCGGCGCGCGGTTGGCCTGCGCCGCTCACGCCAGGATGCCGCCGTCGACGTGCAGCGTCGTGCCGGTGATGTAGCGGGCAGCGTCGGAGGCGAGGAAGACGGCGGCGCCGGCGACGTCGTCGGGCGCGGCCCAGCGGCCGAGCGGGATCTGCCGCGTCGTCTCGCGCACGAACGCCTCGTCCTCGCGCAACGCGCCGGTCAGATCGGTCTCGACCCAGCCGGGGGCGAGGCAGACGACCCGCACGCCGCGCGGCCCCCACTCGCGCGCCGCGGAGCGCGAGAGGCCGACGACGCCGGCCTTCGCGGCCGAGTAGTAGCCCATCCGTTCGAGCCCGCGGCTGGCGGCGATCGAGACGACGTTGATCGCGACCGCCGTGCCCGGTCGCGCCAGCAGCAGCGGGGCCGCCGCGCGCAGCGTGTGGTGGACGGAGAGCAGGTTCAGCTCGATCCCGCGCAGCACGCGGTCGGCGCTGAGCTGCTCGACGCCGCCGACCGCGCGGGCCCCGCCGGCGTTGTTGACGAGCACGTCGAGGCCGCCGAGCCGCTCGTCCACCTCGGCCATCAGCGTGTCGACGGCGGTCGGATCGGTGACGTCGGCCGGCACGGCGATGGCACGCACGCGATGGCGCGCGCGGATCTCCTCCGCGACGGCGTCGAGCTGCGCCTGCGTGCGCGCGCTGAGCGCCACGTCGGCGCCGGCCTGCGCCAGCGCCAGCGCGATCGCCCGCCCGATGCCCCGTCCGGCGCCCGTCACGAGCGCAACGCGGCCGGTGAGCGCGCCCTGCGGTGCGCCGGATGCGCCGCGGTTCGCGTCGGGTGCGCCGCGGTTTGCGTCAGGTGCGCCGCTCATCGCGCCGGCTCCGACACGTCCGCAGCGTCCTCGGTCAGCGCCAGCGCGCGCCGGGCGAGGTCGGGCACGCCGGTGCCGAAGCCGCGCAGGAACGGGTCGTCGCTGTCGCCCGCCAGCGCGCGGGCGTAGTTGCCCTCCATGAAGACGGCCGACTTCCACAGCGCGAGCACGACGTACCACCGCAGCCGCTCCAGCGAGCGGCCGCTCTGCTCGGCGTAGCGGGCGATCAGCTCGTCGCGACGCGGGAAGCCCGGTCGCGCGGTCACGGCGGAGAGCGCCGCCATGCCGTCGACGGGCTCGCCCGGATCGACCCACTGCGCGCAGAGGTACCCGAGGTCGGCGAGCGGGTCGCCGATCGTCGCCATCTCCCAGTCGAGCAGTGCGACCAGCCGCGCCGGCGGGTCGGCGGCGAACAGCGCGTTGCCGAGGCGCGCGTCGCCGTGCACGACCGCGGGCGGGCCGGAGGGCGGCAGCTCGCGTTCCAGCCACGCCGCGACCGCCTCCATCTCGGGCAGCGCGCGCGTCCGCTGCCGCTCCCACAGCGCGCCGAAGCGGCGCAGCTGCCGCGCCAGGTAGCCGTCGGGGCGGGCGGAGCCGGCGAGCGCCGTCGCGCGCCAGTCGACCGCGTGGAGCGCGGCGAGCGCGTCGACGAACGCGAAGCCGATGCGGCGCCGCTGCGCCGGATCGTCGAGCGCGGCCGGCACCGCGTCGCCGACCGCGACCCCGTCGACCTGCTCCAGCACGACGAACGGCACGCCGATCACGGCGGGGTCCGCACAGGTCGCGAGCACCGCCGGGACCGGCACCCCGGTGCCGGCGAGCGCGCGCAGGATGCCCGCTTCGCGCAGGACGTCGTGCGCGCTCGGCGGCAGCTCGCCGCGCGGCGGGCGTCGCAGCACCACACGCGTCGCACCCCGCTGCACGGTCAGCGTCACGTTCGAGTGGCCGTCGCCGAGCGGCGCGACCTGCGGCGGGGCGCCTGCCGCGCCGATCGCGTGCGCGTCGAGGAACGCCGCCAGCGTGTCGAGCACGACCAGCGGCGGGCGGCGTCCGGGGCCTGCGGCCTCTGCCCACGTGGCGGCGACGTCGTCGGGCGCGAGCCGTCGCGTGCCCGCACCGGACGCCGCTGCGCCCGCAGCGCCGGCGCCCGCACCCCCGCTCACGACAGCGCTCCGCACGCGGGGGCGGTGGTTCTGCCGGCGCGCGCGAGCGCCAGCAGCTCGCGCGCGATCGTCATCCGGTGCACCTCGCTGGCGCCGTCGTAGATGCGCGCGGCGCGGGCGTCGACCCACCAGCGGGCGATCGGGGCGTCGGTCGCGATCCCGTGCGAGCCGAAGACCTGCACGGCGCGGTCGAGCACGCGGCCGAACGCCTCCGACACGAACGTCTTGGCGATCGCGACCTCCTGCTGGTGCGGCAGCTCCTGCTCGACCTTCCAGGCCGCGTGCAGCACCAGCAGCCGCGCCGCCGAGAGGTCGATCGCGGAGTCGGCGAGGAAGGTCTCGATCGCCCCCTGCTCGGCCAGCGGGCGGCCGAACGCGCTCCGCTCCAGCGCCCGCTCGCAGGTCAGGTCGAGTGCCGCCTGCGTGGCGCCGATCCAGCGCATCGCGTGTGCCAGCCGGCCGCCCGCCAGCCGCAGCTGCGCGATCCGCAGGCCCGCGCCCTGCTCGCCCAGCAGCGCGTCGGCCGGCACGCGCACGTCGCGCAGCTCGATCTCGCAGTGGCCGCCGACGAAGTGGGCGCCGACCGTCTGCGGGTCACGCACGAGCGTCCAGCCCGGCGTGTCGGTCGGCACGACGAACAGCGAGTACGCGCTGCGCTGCTGCTCGGCCGGCGCGGTGCGCGCGACGACGATCGCGAAGGCGGCGCCGTCGGCGCCGGTGATGAACCACTTGCGCCCGTTCAGCACCCAGCCGCCGCCGTCGCGCACGGCGCGCGTGCGCAGGTTGCGCGGGTCGGAGGAGGCGACGTCGGGCTCGGTCATCGCGAAGCAGGAGCGCACGCGCCCCTCCGCCAGCGGCCGCAGCCAGCGCTCCTGCTGCGCGGGCGTCGCGGCGGCGAGCAAGGTGTGCATGTTGCCCTCGTCCGGGGCCATCGCGCCGAGCCCGAGGGAGGCGAGCTGGCTGACGCCGCACTCCTGATGCACGAGCGCCATCGAGACCTGGCCGAGGCCGAGGCCGCCCCACGCGGCCGGCAGGTGCGGGGCCCAGATCCCGCGTGCCCGCGCGCGCTCGCGCAGCGCTTGGACCAGCTCCCAGCGGCCCGCGAGCTGGCCGGCGTGCTCGACCTGCGCCTCGGCCGGCAGCACGTCGTCGCGCACGTATGCGCGGACGCGCTCGACGAGCTGCTGCTGCTCCGGTGTGACGGCGAAGCTGATCATCGCTCTCCTCCTGTGCAGTGGGTGTCCAAAGATATTGCACAACCGTGCAATGCCATGTTATGGTCGTCCAATGGAGGAGAGCAGCGACCGGCACGGGTCGCTGACGCAGGAGAGACCGGCGCCGTCGGCCCGTTCGCCCCTGTCGTCACTGACCCGTTCGCCCGCAATCGGCATCGTCATCGCGACCGCGATCCTGTTCGCGATCAGTCCGCTGCTGGCGGCGGACAGCCTCGACCGCACGTCCCTGCTGACGATGCTGCCGTTCGCGGCGGTGCTCGCGATCGCCGCCCTCGGGCAGACGCTCGTGATCCAGCAGGGCGGCATCGACCTGTCGGTCGCCGGCTCGATCTCGCTGGCGTCGGTGATCGTCACCGTCCACGCCGACGGCGACGACGGGCGGATCCTCTCCGCGCTCCTGCTCGTGCTGCTCGCCGCGCTCGCGGTCGGGCTGCTGAACGGGGCGCTCGTCAGCTTCCTCGGGATCCCGCCGATCGTCGCCACGCTCGGCGTCAACTCGCTGCTGCTCGGCGTCGTGCAGCAGATCTCGGGCGGCTCGACCGGCGCGGCGCCCGACGGGCTGACCGACGTCGCGCTCGATCGCACGCTGGGGATCCCCAACACCGTCCTGATCGCGCTGCCGCTGATCGTCGCCGTCTACCTCGTCGTCAAGAAGACGGTGATCGGACGGCGCTTCGAGGCGGTCGGCGTCAGCCCCCGCGGCGCTCGCGCGAGCGGCATCGCGGTGTCGCGGCACCGCTTCGCGGCGTACGTCGCCGCCTCGCTCGCCTACGCGCTCGCGGGCGTGCTGCTCGCCGGCTACGTGAAGACGCCGGGCATCAGCGGCGGCGACGCGTACCTGCTGCAGTCGGTCGCGGCCGTCGTGCTCGGCGGCACAGCCCTCACCGGCGGCCGCGGCAACGTCGTCGCGAGCGCGCTCGGCGCCCTCTTCCTCAGCCAGCTCAACCAGCTGGTCCTCTCGATGGGCGCACCCACCGCCGTGCAGTACCTCATCAGCGGCGCGATCATCGCCGCCGGCGTCGGCCTGCGCCGCGTCCCGCTCCGCCGGCGCCGCCCCGCGGCCACGCGGCCGGACGCGGACGCCGCCGGCCCGACGCCCGCGGTCGCCGCCGCGACCTCGACCCCCCCAAGGAGGAGTGCAAGGTGACCAAGACGCGTGTCGTCACGACCGCGGCGATCGCGCTGCTGCTGGCGCTGCTGGCCGGCTGCGGCTCGTCGACCGGCGGCTCGGGCGGAGGCGGCGGCTCGACCGCCGGCTCCGGCTCGACCTCCGGCGACGGCGGGACAGCCGCCGTCGGCAAGCAGGGAACGCCCGATCAGCTGAGCCCGATCACCGACTTCTGCGGTGACAGACCGATCACGGTCGGCGTCGCCTTCGGCTTCGCCGGAAACACCTGGTACAACGTCGCCAAGAAGGAGTTCGAGGCGGCCGCGGCCGAGTGCCCGAACATCGAGAAGGTCCTCTACGCCGACGGTCAGAACAACGCGCAGAAGGCGATCTCGGACATCCAGAGCCTCGTCGCGCAGGGCGTCGACGCGCTCGTCGTCTTCCCGAACGTCAACTCGAAGGCGATGCTGCCGGCGATCCGGCAGGCGACCCAGCGCGGCGTCAAGGTCGTCCCGACCGTCGCCAACCCGGGCGGCACCGCCGGCAAGGACTACGTCGACTTCGTCGGCCAGAGCTCGGTCAACGACGGCAGACAGATGGCGGAGTTCGTCGTCCGGGCGCTCAGAGGCAGAGGCAACGTCGTCTTCCTCGGCGGCACCCCCGGCAACACGCAGAGCGCCGAGGAGTTCGACGGCGCGAAGGCCGTCTTCGACCAGGAGCCCGGCATCAGAGTGCTCGGCGACCGCGTCGTCGACACCAACTGGGACGTCGCGCAGTACCCGAGAATCGTCGGCGGCCTGCTGACCAAGTACGGCGACATCGACGCCGTCATGTCCGACTACGGCTCCGGCGCCGCCGCCGGCATGCGCGCCTTCCTCAGCGCCGGCAAGCCGCTGCCCGTCTTCACCGGCAGCGACGGCAACGAGTTCTCGTGCATGTACGAGAGAAACAAGAGAACGAGCCCCGAGATGGAGATCGGCTCGATGTCCTCGCGCCCGTGGATCACGCGCGTGGCGCTGGCGAAGGCGATCGCGGCGGCGCAGGAGATCCCCAACGACGATCCGTCGCTGCTGGACATCCCGCTCAACGACGACTCGCTCGCGGGCGGCGAGCAGGCGCCCAGATGCGACCCGAGACTCCCGCCGGACTTCTTCTGGTCCTCGAGACTCCCGGTCGAGGAGCAGCTGGAGGCGTTCAACTGATGAGCGCGCCGATGGCCATGCGCCTGGAGGGGATCACGAAGCGCTTCCCCGGCGTCGTCGCCCTCGACGGGGTCAGCTTCGAGCTGGCGCCCGGCGAGGTCCACGCGGTCGTCGGCGAGAACGGCGCGGGCAAGTCGACGCTGATGGCGATCGCCGCCGGCGCGCAACGGCCCGACGAGGGCAGCGTCGAGATCGCCGGCGTGCGGCTCGACGAGCCCTCGCCGGCGCTCGCCGCGCAGGCCGGGCTGGCGGTCGTCTACCAGCACCCGGCGCTGCTGCCCGACCTGACCGTCGCGGAGAACCTCGCCTTCGCGATGCCGAAGGGGCACCGCCCGCCGCTGCGGCGGGCGGCCGCCTTCGCGCGCGAGAAGCTCGCCGCGGTCGAGGCCGAGATCGACCCGCTGCGGCGCGTCGGCGACCTGTCGGTGACCGAGCGCCACCTCGTCGAGCTGTCGAAGGCGCTCGCGCTGAGACCGCGCGTGCTGATCCTCGACGAGCCGACCGAGCCGCTGCGCGCGCACGAGGTCGAGCTGCTGTTCGCGAAGGTCCGCGAGCTGGCCGCGGCCGGCACCGGCATCGTCTACATCAGCCACCGGTTGCAGGAGGTGAAGGCGATCTCCGACCGCCTCACCGTCCTGCGCGACGGCCGCACGCGCGGCACCTTCGTCGCCGACGACGTCGAGGAGGACGAGATCGTCGCGCTGATCGTCGGCGGCGACCTGGAGGCCGCCTTCCCCGAGCGCGAGCCGGTCCCCGACGCGGCGCCGATCGCGCTGTCGCTGCGCGGCTTCTCCGGCTCGCCGAGCTTCGAGGACGTCGACCTGCAGGTCCGTCGCGGCGAGGTGATCGGCCTCGCCGGCGTCGACGGCAACGGGCAGCACGAGTTCATCCGCGCGCTCGCAGGGCTGCACCCGTCCAGCGGAGAGATCGAGGTCGGCGGCGCGCCGGCCGACGTGCGCGGCCCGGTGCGGGCGGCGGCCGGCGGGATCGCCTACGTCTCCGACGACCGTCACGGCGAAGGTCTGCTGATGCCGCTGTCGGTGCGCGAGAACGCCGCCGTCGCGGCGCTGACGCGGTTCGCGCCGGCCGGCTTCGTGCAGCGCGCGCGGGAGCGCGTCGCGGTGCAGGAGCAGACGCGCGCGCTCGACGTTCGCACGCCGTCGCTGGAGACGCCGGTGCAGTCGCTCTCGGGTGGCAACCAGCAGAAGGTCGCGCTCGCGCGGGCGCTGCTGACGCGGCCGCGGCTGCTGCTCGCCGACCAGCCGACCAACGGCGTCGACGTGGGCGCACGGGCGCAGATCTACGCGATCCTGCGCGACGCCGCGCGCGACGGCACGCCCGTCGTCGTGCGCTCCTCGGACGCGCTCGAGCTGGCCGGCCTCTGCGACCGCGTGCTGATCTTCTCGCGCGGGCACGTCGTGCGCGAGCTGAGCGGGGCGGAGCTGAGCGAGGACGCGATCACCGGCGCCGCGCTGCGCTCGACCTCGCAGCGCCGGCACGCGCAGCGCGACGCCGCGAACGCGCGCCGCGAGCGCACGCGGCGGTTCCTCGCGGGCGACTACGCGCCGAGCGTCGTGCTCGCGCTGCTGACGCTCGCGCTGCTGGTCGTGACCGGGATGAAGGACGACGCCTACCTGTCGAGCATCTCGCTGTCGGGGATGCTGACGCTGCTGACCGTGCTCGCGTTCATCGCGCTCGGCCAGCAGATGGCGATGCTGATCGGCGGGATCGACCTGTCGGTCGGGCCGCTGGCCGGCTTCGCCGTCGTCGTCGGCTCGTTCTTCGTGACCGAGGGCGTCGGCGCCGGCGGCACGCTGCTCGGCTTCGCCGCGATGTTCGGCGCCTGCGCCGCGGTCGGCGTCGTCAACTTCGCGCTCGCGCGCTGGATCGGCATGTCGCCGGTGATCGCAACGCTCGTCACGTTCACGATGCTGCAGGGGCTCGGGCTGCTGCTGCGCGAGACGCCCGACGGCGTGATCGACACCGGCGTCGCGACGGCGCTGGGCACGACGGTCGGGTTCGTCCCGATCGCCTTTCTCGTCGCGGTCGGGCTGGCGCTGCTGCTCGAGTACGGCCTGCGGCGCACGCGCGTGGGGCTGGAGCTGCGCGCGGTCGGCTCCGACGCGGAGGCCGCGCACGCGCTCGGCGCGCGCGTGGAGCGGATGAACGTGCTCGCGTACGTCGGCTGCTCGTCGCTGACCTTCCTCGGCGCGCTGCTGCTGATGGCGCAGGTCGGGATCGGCGACTCGACCGCCGGCAGCACCTTCACGCTCTCCAGCATCACCGCGGTGGTGCTCGGCGGGGCCTCGATCTTCGGCGGCCGCGGCTCGTTCCTCGGGGCGCTGCTGGGCGCCGCGCTGGTGCAGTGCGCGACGACGGCGACGACCTTCCTCGGTCTCACGCCGCCGTGGGTCTACTGGCTCATCGGCCTGCTGACGCTGGTCGCGGCGGGGACCTTCTCCGTCGCCCGCCGGCGCGCCGCGGCGACCGCTCCGGCGGCGGTCTGAGGACGCCGTGCGAGACCCGCGACACCCACCCGTCCCATCCCAGAGGAGGCAAGAGAGATGCAGTTGATCGGTCACTCGGCAGTCGTCACCGGCGGCGCGCAGGGCATCGGCCTCGCGATCGCGCGACGGCTGCTGGACGAGGGCGCGAGCGTGCTGCTCGTCGACCTCAACGGCGACGGCGTGGAGGCCGCCGCGCAGCAGCTCGGCGCCGAGGCCGGCGCCAGCGGCCGCGTCGCCGCGTTCGCCGGCAGCGTCGCGGAGGAGGCCGACATGGAGGCCGCGCTCGACGCCGCCAGCGAGCGCTTCGGCGTCCCGCAGATCATCGCCAACAACGCCGGCTGGGCGAGCATGGCGCCGATCGTCGACCTGCCCGTCGAGGACTGGGACCGCATCTTCGCGGTCTGCACGAAGGGCGTCTTCCTCGGCACGAAGGTCTTCGCGCGGCGCGCGATCGCCGCCGGCCTGCCGGGCGCGATCGTCAACACCTCGTCGCTCAACGCGACGGCGGCGACCGAGGGCCTCGCCGCCTACTGCGCGGCGAAGGCGGCGGTCAGCCAGTTCACGAAGGTCGCGGCGCTTGAGTTCGCCCCGCACGGGATCCGCGTCAACGCGGTCGCGCCCGGCCTGACCCGCACCCCGATGTCGGAGGGCGGCTTCATGGACGGGCGGATGGGCGAGGAGTTCGTCGCCCGCACCCCGCTCGGGCGGCCCGGCGAGCCGCAGGACATCGCCAACGCCGTCGCGCTGCTCGCATCCGCGGATGCCGGCTGGGTGACGGGCGTGACCTTGAACGTCGACGGCGGAGCCCACATGCGCGGGCTCCACAACTACTGGGCGACGATGCAGGCCGAACCGGTGGCCTGAGCCGTGCCCGAGACCTGGACACCTGAAGGGAGCAGCATGCGGCGAGACATCGAGTTCACCAGCGGCGGCGAGACCGTCCGCGGATGGCTCATCCTGCCGGAGGGCGAGGGACCGCACCCGGTCGTCGTCATGGCGGGGGGCTGGTGCTACGTGAAGGAGCTGGTGCAACCGCACTACGCGGAGCATCTCGTCAACGCCGGCATGGCGGCGCTGATCTTCGACTACCGCCACCTGGGGTCGAGCGACGGGCTGCCACGCCAGCACATCGACCCCAACAGACAGATCGAGGACTACAAGAACGCGATCACGTTCGCGACCAAGCAGCCGGAGCTCGACCCCGAGCGGCTCGCGATCTGGGGCATCTCCTACAGCGGCGGCCACGTGCTGGTCGTCGGCGCGACCGACCGTCGCGTCAGAGCGATCGTGTCGAACATCCCGGTCGTCGACGGCTGGGAGAACATGCGCCGCGTGCACGGCACGGTCGGCTTCCGCAAGCTGCGCGAGGCGATCGAGAGCGATCGCGTCAAGCGCTTCGAGACCGGCGAGCACGGCACGATCGCGATGTCGACGACGAGGGTCGGCGAGGAGGTCTGCACCTGGCCGTTCCCGGAGACCTACGAGGCCTTCAACGACCTGAAGGCGAACGAGGCGCCCGCGCACGAGCACTGGAACACGACCGAGTCGACCGAGCTGCTGCTGTCCTACTCGGTCTTCCCGTACCTGTCGCGGATCCTCGACACGCCGACGCTGATGGTCGTCGCCGACGACGACGACCTGACGCTGTGGGACAAGGAGATCGAGGCCTACAACCAGCTCGCGACGGCCGAGAAGGAGCTGTTCGTCGTGCCGCAGACCAAGCACATGACGCTCTACTCGGAGCGCAGCGCACTCGACATCCCGGCGGCCAAGACCGCCGAGTGGCTGAACGCGCGGCTCGTCGGCGCCGCCCAGCCGATCGCGGCGTAGGGCATGCGCGCGCTCGTGTTCCAGCGGCCGCACGAGGCCGTCGTAGTGGAGGACCGCGAGGCGCCCGCGATCGGGCCGGACGAGGTGCTCGTCCGGCTCGAGCGCCTCGGCGTCTGCCACTCCGACTTCGAGCTGCTCGAAGGCCGCTACATCATCCCCGTCACCTATCCGATCGTCCCCGGCCACGAGTGGGCCGGGGAGGTCGTGGAGACGGGGCCCGACGTGCGCGGGCTCGCGCCCGGCGACCGCGTCGTCGGCGAGAGCGTGATCGGTGAGGACCACTTCGGCTTCTCGATCAGCGGCGCCGGCGCGGAGTACTTCAAGGCGCGACCTGAATGGCTGCACAGGCTGCCCGACGGGCTGACGTGGGAGCAGGGCGCGCTCGTCGAGCCGTTCTCCGTCGCCTACCAGGCGACGAGGAGCGCCGGCGGCGTCGACGCCAGCGACCGCGTGCTGGTGCTCGGGGGCGGGCCGATCGGCCTGCTGTGCGTCGCCGCCTGCGCGGCGCAGGGCGCGACCGTCGACCTCGTCGAGCCGCAGGCCTCGCGCCGTGCGGCCGGCGAGCGGCTGGGCGCGCGGCGCGCGCTCGATCCGCGCGGCGACGGGCTCGCGGAGTGGGTCGCCGACGGCACCGGCGGGCGCGGCTACGAGGTCGTGATCGAGGCATCCGGCGCCGCCCCCGCGCTCGCCTCGGCGTACGCGCTGGCCGCGCAGGGCGGCCGCGTCGTCCACGTCGGCATCAACGTGACCGACAGCCCCGCGGTCGAGCTGGGGCTGATCCAGCGCAAGGGGCTGCGCGTCGCGGGCGTGATCGGCGCGCCCGGGATCTGGCCCGAGACGATCCGCTTCCTGGCGGCCTCGGGGCTCGACCTCTCCCCGGTCGTGACGGAGGTGCTGCCGCTGGAGCGGGCGCTGGAGGCGCTCGACGCCGCGCGCGACACCGCCAACCACGTCAAGGTCCAGATCGCGACGGCCGCCTGAGCGATGGCGGTCGCGGTGACACGACGCTCGCCGCAGGCGGCGCGCTACACGGCGGAGGGCCTGTGGGAGGGCCGCCTGCTCGACGCGCTCGTGCGCGACGGCGCGGGCGCCTGGCCCGCGCGCGTGGCGCTCATCGACGGCGAGCGGCGCGTCGCCTACGGGGAGCTGGCGGGGCTGGTCGAGCAGGCCGCCGGCGCGCTGCACGCGCTCGGCGTGCGGCGCGGCGACGTCGTCTCCTTCCAGCTGCCGAACTGGCTGGAGGCCGCCGTCGTCCATCACGCGACGCTGCGGCTGGGCGCGGTCTCGAACGCGATCGTGCCGATCTACCGCGCGCGCGAGGTGCGCTTCATCGCGCGCCAGTCGCAGGCGAAGGTGCTCGTCGTCCCGGGCAGCTTCCGCGGCTTCGACCACGCCGCGATGGCCGCCGGGCTGCGCGACGAGCTGGAGACGCTCGAACACGTCGTCGTCGTGCGCGGCGAGGCGCCGGCGGGGACGATCGCCTACAGCGACTCGCTCGGCGCGGGCGACGGCGCGGGCGCGGGCGGCTCCGTCGCGGTCGCGCCGCCGGTCGCGCACCTGCCGTCCGATCCGGCCCTGCTGCTCTACACCTCCGGCACCGAGGCCGACCCCAAGGGCGTCCTGCACACGCACGAGACGGCGCTCTACGAGAGCCGCTCGATCGCCAGGCTGTACGCGCTGACCGAGCGCGACCGCGTCCTGATGCCCTCGCCGGTGACGCACGTGACCGGGCTCGTCTACGGGCTGCAGATGCCGTTCCTGCTCGGCACGCGCGTCGTGCTGCAGGACGTCTGGGACGCGGAGCGCGCGCTGCAGCTGATCGAGCGCGAGCGCTGCAGCGTCGTGATCGGCGCGACGCCGTTCCTGCACGGGCTCGCCAGCTCGCCGTCGCTGCCGCGGCGCGACCTCTCGTCGCTGCGCGTCTTCGGCTGCGGCGGCGCCGACGTGCCGCCCGAGCTGATCCGCAGCGCCAGCCGCACGCTCGGTATCCGCGCCTCGCGGCTGTACGGCTCGACCGAGTGCCCGGCCGTGACCGGCAGCGCGATCGACGCGCCCGAGCGCTGGCATGCCGACACCGACGGGCGGCCGATCGGCGGCGGCGAGGCGCGCGTGGTCGACGAGCAGGGCAGAGCGGTCGGCGTCGGCGTGCGCGGCCTGCTGCAGGTGCGCGGCCCGGAGCTGTGCCTCGGCTACCTCGACCCGGCGCTCAACGCCGCCGCCTTCGACGCCGACGGCTGGTTCCGCACCGGCGACGTCGCGGTGATCGACGCCGACGGCTGCGTGCGGATCGCCGGGCGCGCGAAGGACGTGATCGTGCGCGGCGGCGAGAAGCAAAGGTGCCCGTCATGCTCGCCACCGCCCACGCCATGAGCGGCGACCGCGAGAAGTTCATGCGCGAGAGCGGCGCCGAAGGCTACCTCTCCAAG
>DATIOB010000120.1:0-5976 GCA_035473605.1 Conexibacter sp. | reverse complement strand
CAGCAGCGCGCCGGCGCTGTCGTAGGGCTCGGAGAACATCGTCACGCGGCCCTTCCATCTCGGGTCGAAGAGCGCTCTGATCGAGGTGATCTCGCCGCCGGTCTGCTCGATGTCGTAGCCGATCCCGATCGCGCCCGACTGGTAGGGCAGCGTGAACTGGCGTCTCGGGTCGTAGCCGATCGTCTGCAGGTTTCTGACGAGGTTTCTCTTGTTCGGGACGTTTCTCTCGTCGATCGGCGTGACGTAGCCGAAGCGGACCCAGCGCGAGGCCATGTAGTCGGTCAACGTGACGATGTCGCGGCCGATCGGGACACCCTGCGCGAGCTGCTGGCGGACCTTGCCGTAGAACTCGGAGTTGTCGTTGATCTCCTCGACGTACTTGCAGTGGCCGCCGAACTCATCGTCGAATCTGCGGATCGTCGCCTTGTCGATGTAGAGCGGCCAGT
Source organism: Conexibacter sp. (assembly GCA_035473605.1). GTDB lineage: Bacteria > Actinomycetota > Thermoleophilia > Solirubrobacterales > Solirubrobacteraceae > Conexibacter. Next base: position 5,530 of record DATIOB010000120.1, on the reverse strand, counting down.
TGGCGAAGGTCCAGTCGCCGATCTCCACTCTCGGATGGCGGACCGTTCTCGCCTCTCTCTGGAGATCCTCGAGGTTTCTCGCGGCGGTGCCGTCGATCCCGCAGGCGGAGAGAATCGAGGCGAGGCCGCCGGCCATCAGCGCGGCGGAGGCGGAGCGGCCGAGGAAGCGGCGGCGCGAGAGGCGCTGCTCTTCGAAGAAGCGCTCGGCCGCGCGGCCGGCGCGCTCCTGGTCGATGTCACTCACCGTCGCCACCTCGCGCCACGACGAAGGTGTGACGCGGGTCCCAGGAGAGCAGCACCTCCTGCCCGGCGCCGAACGCATCCGGCGCGACCCCCTCGTCGTTCTGGCAGTAGACGGTCAGCTCCTCACCGCCGGCCGCCTCGATCACGTACTGCAGCGAGACGCCGAGGAAGGAGCTGAGCAGCACGCGGCCGCGCAGCACGTTGGCGCCCGGAGGCGTCGCCTCGCCGGCCTTGTGCAGGCGCACCTTCTCCGGTCGCACGCCGATCCGCACCGGCGTGCCGGCGTGCTCGGCGCAGCGGCTGGCCGGCGCGTGCAGCGCGGCGCCGTCGTGCGTGGTGACCTTCGACATCGTCCCGTCGCCGGCGCCGACCTCGGCGTCGATCAGGTTCGAGATGCCGAGGAACTTCGCCACGAACGCCGTCGTCGGGCGCTCGTAGAGGTCGGTCGCCGAGCCGGCCTGCTCGATCTTGCCTCTGTTCATGACGGCGATCGTGTCGGCCATCGACATCGCCTCCTCCTGGTCGTGCGTCACGTGGATGAACGTGATGCCGACCTCCTGCTGGATCCGCTTCAGCTCGACCTGGAGCTGGCGGCGCAGGCGCAGGTCGAGCGCGCCGAGCGGCTCGTCGAGCAGCAGCGCCCGCGGCCGGTTGACGAGCGCGCGCGCCAGCGCGACGCGCTGCTGCTGGCCGCCCGAGAGCTGGCCGGGCTTGCGCTTGGCGAGGTGGGGGAGCTGGACGGTCTCCAGCGCCTCCGCCACGCGCGACTTCGTCTCGCTCTTGGAGACGCCCTTGCGCTCCAGCCCGAAGGCGACGTTCTTCTCGATCGACAGGTGCGGGAAGAGCGCGTACGACTGGAAGACCGTGTTGACGTCCCGCTTGTGCGGCGGATTGTTGGTGACGTCCTCGCCGGCGAGCAGGACGCGGCCCTCGGTCGGCAGCTCGAAGCCGCCGATCATCCGCAGCGTCGTGGTCTTGCCGCAGCCGGACGGGCCGAGCAGCGCATAGAAGGCGCCCCGCTCGATCTCGAGGTCGAGCGAGTCGATGACGAGCACGTCACCGAACCGCTTCGTCACGCGCTGGAGCCGGATGTCCGGCTCTGAGCCATCACTGACATCTCTCGTCGGTTCGTCGACGAGACTCTCGTTCGCAACCAAAGAGCACCTCCACGTGCCTGCCGACAGTAGCGCGCCCGTCTACGCCTGTGTGGCGATCTTTCCCTATTGCTCTGCTCCGCAAAGGAGCAAATTCGACACGTGGCGAACGAACCCGGCGGAAAGCCGCTCCGCCGGGAGGTTGCGGCCTTCAGCCCGTCGGGCCGTAGCGCTCGGTCTTGATCCGCTCGGGCGCGAAACCGGCGTCGAGCAGCAGCCTGGAGGCGCTCTCGACGAAGCCGTTGGAGCCGCACGACCAGGCGTGGCCGGTCGCGGGGTCGACGCCGGCGGCGGCGACCATCGCGGCGTCGAGCCGGCCGCGGTGGCCCTCCCAGCCGGGCGGCGCCACGCGCGTGTAGGTGACGGCCGTCTCGTCGCCGAGCGCCAGCTCGCGGGCGTAGATCACGTCGGCCGCGTTGCGGACCGAGTAGAGCAGCCGCATCGGCAGCTCCGGCGCGACGCGGCGCTTGTGGCGCAGCATCGCCATCAGCGGCACCACGCCGGAGCCGCCGCCGAGCAGCAGCACCGGCTGCTCGCCGCTCCAGACGAAGTAGGCGGCGAAGGGACCGCGCACCTCGACCTTGTCGCCGACCTCGACGACGTCGTGGAAGTAGGGCGAGACCTCGCCGTCGTCGAGGCGGTCGATCGTCAGCTCGATCGCGCCGCTGTCGAGCGGCGAGGAGGCGATCGAGTAGGAGCGCTGCGCCTGGTAGCCGTCGGGCGCGGTCAGACGGACGTCATAGTGCTGGCCCGGCAGGTGCGGCATCCAGATCGGCAGCTCGATCCGGAACGACTTGACCGTCGGCGTCTCCTGCACGATTGCCGAGACGGTGCCGATCTGCCAGCGGCCGGGCGCCTTCGGCGCGAGCGCCGCGGCCGGGTCCGGCGTCAGTCGTTCCAATACCGCTCCTCGCGCCACGGGTCGCCGTGCATGTGGTACCCGTTCGACTCCCAGAAGCCGGGCTCGTCGTTGTCCATCACGCGCAGGCCGGCGACCCACTTCGCCGACTTCCAGAAGTAGAGGTGCGGGACGAGCAGGCGCGCCGGGCCGCCGTGCTCGGCGGAGAGCGGCTCGCCCTCGTGCTCGGTCACGACCCACGCCTTGCCCTCGGTCAGGTCCTCGAGCGCGAGGTTGGTCGTGTAGCCGCCGAAGGAGAAGACCATCGCGAAGCCACCGAGCGGCTCGACCCCCTCCAGCAGCGTGTCGACCGAGACGCCGCGAAAGCTCGTGTCGAGCTTCGACCACTTCGTCACGCAGTGGATGTCGCAGGGGACGTCCTCGAACGGGAGCTGGTGGAACTCCTCCCAGCTCCAGCTCTTCGCCTCCCCGACGACGCCGTCGACTCTGAAGCTCCAGGCGGAGGCGTCGAGGTCGGGGGTGGGGCCGGCGGTGAGGACGGGGAAGCCGGCCTCGTAGTACTGACCGGGCGGGATCCGGTCGGCCATGCCCTCGGGCGGTCGCCGGCGGCCGCCGAACCCGCGCGAGAAGAAGTCGCTCATGAGATGGATCCTAGGACGGTGCGCAAGCGGCCGGTCAGCCGCCGACGTCGGCGCGCATCACGACCGGGCCGGTCGGCCGCGGGTCGCCGTCGCCGGGCTCGGCGGTGATCTCGACCTCGGGCAGCAGCGCCGGGTTGACGGCGGCCTTCAGCTGCACGTCGGAGCGGCCGGCGGCGTCGGGGTGGAAGGTGCCGGCCGAGATGCGGTTCGGTCTCCCCGGGCGGTCGCCGGGGCCGACGAACCAGACCTCGTAGTAATCGCCTCTCGGCAGCAGCGGCAGCCGGTCGGTTCTGAGGTCGACCGTGCGGCCGATCCCGATCTCGCGGATCTCCAGCTCGCCGCCGTCGGCGCCGCTCGGCAGCGCGATCGCGCCGGCGTATTCGAGCGTGCCGCGCGGGGCGCCGTCATCCCCGCCGTCGAGCGCGCCGCCGGCCAGCAGCCCGGCCGCGACGAGCGCGAGCGCGGCGGCGGTCGCGGGGAGGGCGATGCGGAGACGGGGCAGGCGGAAGCGGCGTCGCGGGGCGGCGTCGCCGCCCGGCGTGGGCGCACGGTCGGGCGCGCCCGGCGCGCCGTGCGACGCGGGTGCGGCGCTGCGCGCGGCCGCCTTCGCCTCCGCCGCGCGCCGGAAGACCGCCAGGCGCGCGGGGTCGGGGCCGGCGGCCGCGCCGTCGCGCGCGTCGTCGTCGGCGCGCAGCGCGTCGGCCAGCTCGCGCAGGAGACGCTCGTCGTCAGCCACGGTCGACCTCCTCCAGCGCTCTGCGCAGCCGTCTCAGCGCGCGCGCCTGCGCCATCCGCACGGCGCCCGGCCGCCGGCCGATCGCGGTCGCGACCTGCTCGGCGCTCAGCTCCGCGACGACGCGCAGCTCCAGCAGCTCGCGGTCGCTCTCGCCGAGGCGCGCGAAGGCGCTGCGCAGCAGCCCGCGCCGCTCGCGCCGCTCGGCGACCGCGGGCGGCTCCGCGTCGGCCGGCGCCGCCTGCTCGGGCAGGTGCTCGACCGGCCGGGCGCGCGCGTCGCCGCGGTATTGCTCCAGCACGACCAATCGCAGGATCCCGAACAGCCATGCGTCGAAGCCGCCGTCGCGCCACTGGAAGCGGTCGATCCGCTCGAGCGCGCGCGTCATCGTCTCCAGCACCGCGTCCTCGGGCGCGGCGTCGCCGGAGAGCCGCCGGCGCGCGAAGGCGAGCAGCTTCGGGTGAGCGCGCACGTAGAGCTGCTCCCACGCGTCAGCGTCGCCGGCTCTCGCCAGCTCGACCAGCGCGCGCAGCTGCTCATGTCCAAGATCGGTCGATGACACCGCTGTATGACAGAACGGCGGCGCGCGTCACACAGATCAGAGAGATTGCGCAGGGGGTGTGACGAACCGGCCGCTCGCCGCATGGAGGAGGAGTCAGAGGTTGTCCCGATCCCTCCCGGAGGTCACGCCCCATGCCACGAACACTGCTGCTCCTCTTGTCATTGCTCGCCGCTGCGCTGGCAGCGGCGCTGCTGCCGTCGCTCGCGTCGGCCGCGAGCCGCTTCGCCGTCACCACGACGGCCGACACGCTCGACAGCAGAGCGGGTGACGGCCGCTGCGCCGACAGAGCCGGCAGATGCTCGCTGCGCGCCGCGATCATGGAGGGCAACGCGACCAGAGACGGCGCCCGCGTCGCGCTCAGATCGGCCCGCTACAGACTGACGCTCGCCGGCGCCGGCGAGGACGGCGCCCGCAGCGGCGACCTCGACGTGACCGGCGCGATCACGATCGTCGGCGGCGGCGCGCTGATCGACGCCGCCAGAGTCGACCGCGCCTTCGACGTCGCGACCAGCGCCCGCCTGACGATCGGCAGAGCGCGGATCGCCAACGGCGCCCCGCCGGCCGGCCAGAGCGGCGGCGCGATCGAGAGCGAGGGCCGCGTCGAGCTGAAGAACGTGCGCGTGCTCAAGAACGCCGTCCAGGGCGACGGCGCCTCCGGCGGCGGCATCTTCAACAGCAGAGGGACGCTGATCGTGCGCGACTCGCAGGTCAACCGCAACGGCGCCCCGCGCGCCGGCGGCGGGATCGAGGCGCTGGAGGGCACGACGCTGCTGCGCAGAGCGTCGCTGCTCGTCAACGCGACCGCGGGCGCCCCCGGCAACGGCGGCGGGCTGCATCTGACCGGCAGAGGCGTCGTCGACGTGCGCGACTCGACCGTCGACCGCAATAGCGCCACCGCCGAGGGCGGCGGCCTGTGGAACTCCGTCAGCGGCGCGATGAGCGTCTCCGACACGACCGTCACGCGCAACGTCGCCGCCGGCGCCGCGGCCGACGAGGGCGGCGGCGGGATCTTCAACGACGGCGGCCGCCTGCGCGTCGACCGCGGCACGCTCGCGCTCAACCAGGCCGGCGGCGCGGCCGGCTCCGGCGGCGGCCTGCTGAACAACCTCGGCACCGTCCTGCTCGACGGCACCGACGTCAACAGCAACGGCGCCAAGCGCGCCGGCGGCGGGATCGAGGCCGTCGGCGGCTCGACCAGCGTCGTCAACGCGAGACTCACCGGCAACGCGACCGGCGCGGCTCCCGGCAACGGCGGCGCGCTGCACCTGACCGGGGCCGGCAGCGTCGCCGTCAGCGACGGCCAGGTCGCGCGCAACAGCGCCTCCGCCGAGGGCGGCG
>DATIOB010000119.1:0-2402 GCA_035473605.1 Conexibacter sp. | reverse complement strand
GCCTGGTCGGCGAGCGCGTCGACGGTCGCCACCAGCACGTCGGCGTCGCGCGTCGCCGACAGCTTTCCGGCGGCGTCGCGCAGCGCGTCGTTCTCGGCGTGGTAGACCGTGTTCCCGAGCGCCGGCCGCACCAGCCGCAGCAGCGCGCGCGTCTTCTTGAGGTGCTTGCGCGCCTGATGGATCGCCTTCGCCGGATCGTCGCCGGGCGACTCCAGCTCGCGCACGGCGCCGTTCAGCTGCTCGCGTGCGCAGGCGCGAATCGACTCCGAGGGCGCGTCGGCGAGGCTCAGTCGGTACGACATGTCGGTAGCGTGCCCGTTGTGGGCACGGATCACAACCGCGACACCGCACCCGCGCGCGGCGGCAGATTCGACGCCGACGGCGACGCCACCCGCCGCACGCATCTCGCCAACGAGCGGACCTACCTGGCGTGGTGGCGGACCGGCCTCGCCTGCATGGCCGGCAGCCTCGGCGTCGGCCGCGTGGTGCCGGCGCTGACGACCGGGAGCGAGGCGCTCGCCGCGATCGCCGGCGTGATCTTCGGCCTGCTCGGCATCGCCTGCTTCGTCTACGGCTGGATGCGCTACCGCCAGGTCGACGCGGCGGTTCGTCGCGGCGAGTACCTGCGCCCCGACGACCGCTTCGTCACGACGCTCGCCGTCGTCGGCATCCTGCTGTCGGCGCTGGTCGTCGCGATCGTCGTGATCGACGCCTGAGCGTCCGGACCGCGCCGGGGGGGTCTGTACGGCGCCTTCAGAAGACGACGGTCTTGTTCTCGTGCACGAGCACGCGATCGGCGAGGTGGCGTGCGACCGCCCGCGCCAGCACCGTGCGCTCGATGTCACGCCCGATCCGCACCAGGTCGGCGACGCTGTCGCGATGGCTCACGTGCGCCACGTCCTGCTCGATGATCGGGCCGGCGTCGAGCTCCTCGGTGACGTAGTGGGCCGTCGCGCCGATGATCTTGACGCCGCGCTCGCTGGCGCGGCGGTACGGGTCGGCACCGGCGAAGGCCGGCAGGAACGAGTGGTGGATGTTGATCAGCGGCGCGCCCGCGGACGCGAGGAAGCCGCCCGAGAGGATCTGCATGTAGCGCGCGAGGACGATCAGCTCGAACGGCCCGTGGGGACCGTGCATCTGGCGCAGAACCTCAGCCTCAGCTTGAGCCTTACTGTCTTTGGTGACGGGCACGTGGACGAAGGGGACGCCGAAGCTGTCGACGTCGCGCTCGGCGTCGCGGTGGTTGGAGATGACGAGGCCGATCTCGGCGTCGAGGTCGCCGCTGCGCCAGCGCCACAGCAGGTCGAGCAGGCAGTGTTCCTCGCGCGAGACCAGCAGCGCGACGCGCTTGGGCCGGCTGGCGTAGGAGATCCGCCACTCCATCGCGAACTGCTCCGCGACCGTGGTCGCGAACGCCCGCTCCAGCTCCTGTCTGCCGAGGTCGAGCCCCTCGAGGTGGAACTCCATCCGCATGAAGAAGGTCCCGCCGGACGGGTCGGTCGAGTGCTGGTCGGCGTCGAGGATGTTCGCGCCGTGCTCGAACAGGAAGCGCGAGACGGCCGCCACGATCCCGCGCTGGTCGGCACAGGAGATCAGCAGCCGCGCCGTGTTGGGCCGGCCGTTGCCGAGCAGAGGGTCTGTCGAGTCGTGCGTACGCGCCATCCGCTGCCGATCCTACGTGCTCGGCGCACGCTCGTCACAGGCGAACCCGCTCCCGCGAAGAACGTGCAGATGATGGACGGCAGCCGCTCGGGACGACGCGCGTGAAGCGAAGACGGTTCGAGGATCGCCTCGAACGTGAGCTGATCGCTGCCGCGCGGCGCCAGGCCGAGGAGGCCAGCGACGCGGCGCCCCAGCGCGCGCGGCTGCGGATCGCCGTCGGCGGCGTCGCGGCGGTCGCGACGATCGCGATCCTGACCGGCGCCCTCCTGCTCGGGTCGCCCAGCAGCGAGCCGCCGCGCCCGGCGGCGACCGTCACGCTGCCGATCCCGCCCGGCGTCTGCGAGGGCGCCCTGTTGACCGACCGTGCGCTGCCGCCGGAGGTCAGCAGCCGCTTCGCGCTGCTGCGCCGGCCGCAGACAGACGCCGACCGCGCGTTCTGCATCCGCGCTCCGTTCGGCGAGGGCATGCGCGCCAACCCGGCGGAGCTGCGCCTCGCCGGTCATGGCCCCGACAGCAGCGGCGAGCTGCGCGTCGGCTCGAGCTGGAGCGGCGACGTCCCCTACCTCTGCATCGAGCACCACCGTCCCGGCGCGACCTTCGGCAGCCTCGGCTGCGGCCCGGCTGACGACGTCGCGCAGAACGGTCTCTCGGTCTTCGGCCCGGCAATAGCGTCAAAGGGCGCACGGTCGCGGCCGGCTTGACCCTTGTTGCGCGGCAAGCGTATAGCACCGCGCTCCTCG
>DATIOB010000118.1:0-1684 GCA_035473605.1 Conexibacter sp. | reverse complement strand
AGAAGAGGTAGCCCTGGCCGCGGTCGCAGCCGAGGCGGACGAGCTCCCGACGCTGGTCCTCGTCCTCGATCCCCTCGGCGACGACCCGCAGGTCGAACGTGAGGCCGAGCGAGATGATCGCCCGCACGAGCGCGTGGTCGTCGGAGCTCGGGTCGCCGACGCCGTCGATGAAGGAGCGGTCGATCTTGAGCGCGTCGACCGGGAAGTTGCGCAGGTAGGCGAGCGACGAGAAGCCGGTGCCGAAGTCGTCGAGCGCGAGGTTCACGCCGAGGTCCTTCAGCTCGTGCAGGCGCGCGACGGCCGCGTCGAGGTCCTCCATCAGCTGCGTCTCGGTGATCTCGAGGATCAGGCTGTCGGGTGTGATGCCGGCGGCCCGCGTGCACTCGAGGATGTGCTCGGGCAGGCCGGGCGCGAACAGCTCGGCGCCGGCGAGGTTGACGCTGACGATCATGTCCGGCGCGTCGAGCCCGCCGCGCAGGCCCGGCAGATCGGCGCAGGCGCGGGCCAGCAGCTTGCGGCCGAGCGGCACGATCATGCCGCTCTGCTCGGCGAGCGGGATGAATGTGTCCGGCGCGACGCGACCGCGCTCGCGGTGCGTCCAGCGCGCGAGCGCCTCGATGCCGCGCAGGGCGCCGTTGCCCATGTCCACCACGGGCTGGTAGTGCAGCTCGATCTCGTTGCGGTCGATCGCGCCCCGGAGATCTGCGGCGAGCGCGAGGCGCTCGACGGTGCCGGCCAGCATCGATGGCTCGAACGAGCGGTAGCAGGCCTTGCCGCCGCCCTTCGCCGCGCACATCGCGAGGTCGGCCGCGCGCACCAGCTCGTCGGCGTCGCACAGATCGCCGCCCGACACGGCGACGCCGACGCTGGCGCTCAGCTCGAGCCGGCGCCCGCGGAGGTCGACCGGGCGCGAGAGCGCGAGCAGGATCCGCTCGGCGACGCTCGTGGCGCCGTGCGGCTCCGTGAGGTCCTCGACCAGCACGGCGAACTCGTCGCCGCCGAGCCGCGCGACGGTGTCGGAGGGGCGCAGCACGCTGCGCAGCCGCCGGCTCACCTCCAGCAGCACCTCGTCGCCGCGGCTGTGGCCCAGCGTGTCGTTGAACGCCTTGAAGTCGTCGAGGTCGATGAAGAGGACGGCGATCGGCGCGTGCGCGCGGCGCTCGAGCGCGTGCCCGATGCGGTCGAACAGGAGCGCCCGGTTGGCCATCCCGGTGAGCGGGTCGTGGAGTGCGCGGCGGCTCAGCTCGTCGTCGCTGCTGCGCAGCGCGTCGGCCATCTGGTCGAGCTCGTCCTGGGGCCCGCGGAGCGCGGGTGCGAGCAGCGAGGTGGCGAGGAGCACGGCGAGGATCGCCCACTCCTGTTGGACGATCGCGATCGCTGCGCCGGCAACCTGCAACGCGAGCATGAGCAGCAGCCATGGCGAAAGGCGGCGGGTGCGCACGTTCATCTCTCGACACAACGTCAAGAGAGCTTGAACGGTTGAAGGAATTGGGGGGTTAGCTCGACCCCGCCCACGCCTGGAGATCCGGCATCGGATCCACGGGCTGCGAGGCGTCGGACGAGTACCAGCCAGTGGGCCAGATCTCGAAGTGCAGGTGCGGCGCGGTGGCGTCGCCGGTCTGGCCGACCTGGCCGATCACCTGGCCGGCGCTGACGGTCTGCTGCTTGTCGACCTTGACCGAGC
>DATIOB010000117.1:0-2893 GCA_035473605.1 Conexibacter sp. | reverse complement strand
CCCTCGTCCACCGCACCGACGCCGGTGCGGTCGTGACCGGGCTGCGCACGCCGACCGCAGTCGTGCGCGAGGCGCGCGCGATGGGGCGCCGTCTCGTGGAGGCGGGGCTGTCGGTGCGCGGCTTCGTCGTGCAGGCGATGGCCGACGACGGCGTCGAGCTGCTCGCCGGCGTCGTCGCCGACCCGGTCTTCGGACCGGTCGTCGCCTGCGCGGCCGGCGGCACCACCGCGGAGCTGCAGGCCGACAGCGCCGTGCGCCTGACACCGCTCGGCCGGCGCCAAGCCGGTGAGCTGCTGCGCGAGCTGCGCTGCTACCCGCTGCTGTCCGGCTTCCGCGGCGCCCCGCCGTGCGACGTCGCCGCCGTCGAGGAGCTGCTGGTGCGGCTCGCCGCGCTCGCCGACGCCCACCCTGAGATCGCCGAGCTGGAGTGCAACCCCGTCGCCGCAGGCCCCGACGGGGCGGTCGTCGTCGACGCGCGCGCCCGCGTGCACGCTCCGCCGGCGCGCCTGTCCGAACCCGCGTTGAGGCCGGCATGAGCGGCACCGACGGCGTGATCGCACGGGCACGCGACGTGCGCAAGTCGTACGACACCGGGCGGTTGCGGGTCGAGGCGCTGCGCGGCGTCGACCTGACGCTGCGCCGCGGCGAGGTCGTCGCGGTGATGGGACCGAGCGGCTGCGGCAAGACGACGCTGCTCAACTGCCTCTCCGGGCTCGACGAGATCGACGCCGGCGAGCTGGAGATCGAGGGCACGTCGCTGGCCTCGATGAGCGACCGGCAGCGGACCGACTACCGCGCGCGGCGGATGGGGTTCGTCTTCCAGTTCTACAACCTGATCCCCGTCCTGACGGCGGTCGAGAACGTCGAGCTGCCGCTGCTGGTGGGACGTGTGCGCGGCGCCGAGGCGCGGCGGCGGGCGCGCGCCGCGCTCGCGCTCGTCGGCCTGGAGGAGCGCGCGGCGCACCGTCCGGACGAGCTGTCCGGCGGCGAGCGCCAGCGCGTCACGATCGCGCGGGCTCTCGTCAACGACCCGACGATCGTCTGGGCCGACGAGCCGACCGGCGATCTCGACAGCGAGAACGCGGCCGAGATCGTCGCGCTGATGCGGCGGCTCAACGAGGAGCGCGGGCTGACCTTCCTGATCGTGACCCACGACCTGGAGGTCGGTCGCAGAGCCGATCGGATCGTGCACATGCGCGACGGTCGCGTCGTGACCGAGCAGCCGCTCGCCGAGGTGCGATGAACGAGCTGTTCGGGATCCCGGTCGGGACGCTGCTGGTCGTCTTGACGGTCGCGCTGGCGGTCGCGCTCGGGGTCGTCGCGGCGCTCGCGCTGCGCAACCCGGTGCTGCTGCGGATCGGGCTGCGCAACGTCGTGCGACGCCGCGCGCGGACGTCGCTGATCGTCGCCGGGCTGATGCTCGGCACGGCGATCATCGCCGCGGCGCTGGCGACCGGCGACACGATGAGCCACACGATCCGCCGCGACGCGATCACCACGCTCGGGCAGACCGACGAGCTGGTCTCCGCGAAGGGGGCGGACGTCGACATCGGCACCGAGCTGGGGGCGGCCACGGGCGTCAGCTGGATCGACGAGCGCGTCGCGGGACAGGTCGCGGCGGCGCTGCGAACGAGCGGGCTGGTCGACGGCGTCGCGCCGGCGATCATCGAGCCGGTCGCGCTGCAGAACCCGCGCGCGCGGCGCAACGAGCCGCGCGTGACGCTGTTCGCGACCGATCCCGGTCGGATGGCCGGCTTCGGGGCGATCACGGGCGCCGACGGGAGCGCCGTCTCGCTCGCGGCGCTCGCGCCGGGCGAGGTCTACCTCAACGCGGACGCGGCCGAGGAGCTGAAGGCGCGTCGCGGCGACACGCTGCTGCTGTTCGCCGGCAGACGCTCGCGGCCGCTGCCGGTGCGGGTCCGCGACGTCGTCGCCTACGACGGCACAGGAACCGCGGACGCCGCCGTCATCAGCGGGCTGGCCGCAGCCCAGCGGCTGCTCGGCGAGCCGGGGCGGATCCGGCACGTGCTGATCTCCAACCGCGGCGACGCGACCTCGGGCGCCGGCCGCTCCGACGCGGTCGTCGCGCGGCTGGCCCCGCTGCTGGCGCCGCTGGGCCTGGAGGCCGACACGACGAAGGCCGACGCGATCGAGCTGGCCGACGAGGCCGGCAGCGCCTTCATGGCCTTCTTCACCACCTTCGGATCGTTCTCGATCGCGGCCGGCATGCTGCTGATCTTCCTGATCTTCGTGATGCTCGCGGCCGAGCGCCGCAGCGAGCTGGGGATCGCCCGCGCGATCGGCACGCGCCGCGGCCACCTCGTGCAGATGTTCGTCTTCGAGGGCGTCGCCTACGACCTCGTCGCCGCGGTGGTGGGGGCGCTGCTGGGCGCGGCGGTCGCCTACGCGATGGTCGCGGTGCTGGCCGAGGCGCTCGGGACCGAGGGCTTCGACGTCGAGTACGCCGTCACGCTGCGCAGCCTCGCGATCGCGAGCGCGATCGGGATCCTGCTCACGCTCGCGGTCGTCGCGCTGTCGGCGTGGCGCGTCAGCCGGATGACGATCGCGGCCGCGATCCGGGCGCTGCCGGAGCCGGCCGCACCGCACCGGCGTCGCCGGCTCACGGCGGCGGCCGGCGGGATCGCGCTCGGGCTGCTGCTGGCCCTCTCGGGCGCCGCCGCGGCGGCCGCGACGCCGCTGATGCTCGGGATCTCGCTGGTGCTCGTCGGCCTCGTGCCGCTGCTGCGGCTCGCCGGCGTCAGCGAGCGCGCGGCGTTCACGTCGATCGGGCTCGCGGTGCTGGTCATCTGGATGCTGCCGTGGAGCGTGTGGGAGACGTTCGGGCCGCTGTCGATGGACTTCTCGACCTGGATCGTCGCCGGCCTGCTGGTCG
>DATIOB010000116.1:0-1762 GCA_035473605.1 Conexibacter sp. | reverse complement strand
GATCGCGCCACGCTCGACGAGCCGTTGCGCCGCGTCGCGCACGAGCGGCATCAGCGGCTGGAAGTCGTCGTCGCCGGCGAGTCTGCGCGCCGCCTCCGACGGGCAGATCGTCGCGCCCGAGGCGCGCGCCGCGAGCAGCTCGAGGATCGCCTGCTGCGCGGCGGCGTCGTCCGGTGCGCGCTGCATCGGCGCCTTGCCGCCTAGTCGCAGCGGGTGATGGCGGCGACGCGCACGCCGTCGCTCCATGGCTCGGCCGGACCGTAGTAGCTGCCCTGCAGCCAGAGGCGGTCCTCGGCGCGGGCGCCGCGCAGCGTCAGCTGGATGTAGGCGCCGCGCCAGCGCGTGTCGTCCTGGCTGGCGACGACGTTCTTGTTGCTGCCGCGCGCGAGCGCGGCGTAGGCGCCGATTCTGTGATGGCGCGCGTCTTCTCGGCCGTTGATGAAGGTCGCGGTGCGGATCCGCCACTGACCGGCTTGGGAGCGGTCGGCGACCTTGCAGGCGTAGTGGCGGAAGGCGTCCTTGCGCAGGAAGGTCCAGTCGCCGGCCGGCGGGCGCGCGGCGGCGGAGGAGGTCAGGACGGCGAGCGCGACGGCGCTCAGGGCGACGGTGAGAAGACGGCGGTTCATGCTTCAGCAACCTAGCGCTCCGCGGCGCGGGTCAGCGCGCCGGCGATGAGTTCTCGCCGACGCGGCGGTCCCTGGGACATGACGACAACGAAAACGCACATCACGGGCGTCGCGACCGTCGTGGTCCCGGTCGCCGATCAGGCGACGGCGCTCGACTTCTACGTCGAGCGGCTCGGCATGCGGAAGGTCAACGACTTCACCTACGCGACGGGCGAGCGCTGGCTGGAGGTCTCGCCGGGCGAGGGCAGCTCGAACCTGTGCCTGGTGGCGGCGCGACCGGAGCGCCCCGCGGGGATCGAGACCGGCGTGATCCTGATGAGCAGCGACGTGCTCGCCGATCTCGACGCGCTCCGCGCCGGCGGCGTCGACGTCGACGCCGCGCCGCTGCGCGAGGACGAGGTGGTGTGGTGGAGCGGCGCGCCGCTCGCCGGTCGGCCGACCCAGTTCCGTCTGCGCGATCTCGACGGCAACTCGCTGCTGATCGTCGCGGCGCCCTGATCCCGGCTCGACCCGCTCGCGGCTGAGTCGGCCGGCCTCAGCCGTCGACGAACGCGGCGGCGATCCCGCTGAGGACGGCGGAGCCGCCGGCGACGGCGGCGGTCGCGACGGCGCTGCCCCGCGGGAGGCCGTGGCGCGCGCCGACGGTCGCGGCGACGTCGGTGAGGTCGCCGGCGATGCTGGCCGCCAGCCACGGCCGCACCGGTCTGCCGCTGAGCGTGGCGGCGAGCGCGCCGACGTGCAGCAGCGTCTCGCGCGCGCCGAAGCCGCGCAGCGCGACAGTCGCGGCCGGCTCCTTCGCGCCGGGGCCGAGCCAGCGGCCGGCGGCGAGCTTCGACGGAACGGTCAGCAGACCGGCGCCGTAGAGGATCCGGGCGGTGAGCAGCGCGGCAGCGGCGCCGCGGGCGGGGGTGAGGGAGGGCATGGCAGGGAGTACGGGCCACACACCGGCATGGTTCGCTCGCTCAGGCCGCCGTCGGCGCGGGGACCGGGCGGTAGCAGAGGCGGACCACGCCGGAGGGGAAGGTGGTGGTGCTGACCAGCTCCAGGCGGATGGCGCCGATGTCGTCGAAGATCCGTGGTCCGGACTCCCACAGGTAGGGGCAGATCGTGAGCCAGATCTCGTCGATGAGGTCGAG
>DATIOB010000115.1:0-5152 GCA_035473605.1 Conexibacter sp. | reverse complement strand
CGACCCAGTAGGTCAGCGTGCCTCTGGCGATGTTGGCGATCTGCGTGCCGGGATGGCGGTGCAGCGCCAGCTCGGCGCCGGGCGCGACGGTCACGCGCGAGAGGCCGAGCGTGCGGCCCGGAGCGCCGGGCGGATCGGGATCCTCCGCCAGCACCGTGCGGACGACCGGCTGATTGTCGGCGATCAGCGCGGTCGTGGCGTAGGCGCTCGCGGCGGCGGTGAACGAGAGGGCGATGACGAGCAGCAGGGCGGTGCGCAGTCGGACTGACACGGGTGAGGACTCCTCCGGTGGATGTGGACCTTCCCCGCCTCATCGGCAGAACGACCGTCGAAGTGGAGCGGTTCGCCCGCAGGCGATACCGTGCCAGGACGATGGCATCAGCTCGCTCCCGCTCGTTCACGCCGCGCCGCCTCGCCGCGGCGCTCCTGCTCGCCCTCGCCGCGCTGCTGCTGCGGGCCTCGTTCGCGCTCGCCGCCGCCGGCGGCGGCTCGTCGGGCTTCGGAGGTGGGGGCGGCGGCTTCAGCGGTGGCGGCGGCGGAGGGGGCGGCTTCAGCGGCGGCGGCTCCGGCACCGGCAGCGGCGGCAGCCCGCTGCTGGTCGGCGTGATCTTCCTCGTCGTGATCGTCTTCTTCGTGATCGCCGCGATCTCGGCGGCGATGAAGGTGCGGCGCTATCGCAAGCGGCGCGAGGCGCACGTCAAGAGAGTCCATCTGGCGGCCGCGGTCGCCGCCGACGACGACCCGATGTTCGAGCCCGACGCGGTGCGCGCGAGCGCAGACCGCATGTTCCACGGCGCTCAGGAGGCG
Source organism: Conexibacter sp. (assembly GCA_035473605.1). Classification (GTDB taxonomy): domain Bacteria; phylum Actinomycetota; class Thermoleophilia; order Solirubrobacterales; family Solirubrobacteraceae; genus Conexibacter. The sequence continues at coordinate 4,345 of DATIOB010000115.1, read as the reverse complement.
TGGGACGCGCGCGACTACGAGGCGCTGGAGCGGCTGCTGGTGCCCGACCTGATGGTCGAGTGGCGCCGCCGGCTGGAGGACTTCCGCCGCAGAGGCTGGCACAACCGCGTCGAGGTGCTGGGGATCGACTCGATCGAGTACCTCGGGCTGACCAACCGCGAAGGCCACCACGAGGACCGCGTCACGGTCCGCATCTGCGCCCGCCTCAGAGACTACGTCGTGCAGCGCAACGGCCAGATCCTGCACCGCAACGAGGAAGGCGACGACACCGTCTCGCTGGCCGAGTTCTGGACGCTCGCCAAGCATCCGAGCGGCGAGGGCTGGATCATCGCGACGATCGAGGCCGACGCCGAGGGCCAGCACGTGCTCGACGCCGAGATCGTCGCCTCGCCGTGGAGCGACGAGCGCCGCCTGGCCGACGCCTCGCTGCTGGAGGTCGCCGCGCTCGACAAGCTGCCCGAGGGCGTCTCGACCGCCGAGGTCGCCGACCTCGACTACGTCGGCGAGGCGCGCACCGCCGCGCTCGACCTCTCGCTCGTCGACGGGCGCTGGGCGCCCGACGTGCTGGAGGCGTCGGTCCGCCGCGCCGTCGGCGCATGGGCGGAGGCGGTCGACGGCGCCGACACGAGCCTGCTCGACGTCGCCTCGCCGGAGGCGGCGCAGGAGCTGCTGCACCCCGGCGACCGCTCCGGCCGCACGCGCCTGGTGATCCGCGGGCCGGTCGTGCGACAGCTCACGATCGAGGCGCTGAACCCGGCCGCGGAGCCGCCGACGATGACCGTCGCGATCGAGGTCCAGGGCCGCCGCTACATCGAGGACCGCGACAGCGCCGCCGTGCTGGCCGGCTCCAAGCAGACCGCGACCACGACGACCGAGCGCTGGACGCTCGCGCTCGCCGGCCCCGACGACCGCCCTTGGCAGGTCGTCGACGTGGCTGCCGGCAACGTCACCGCGTAGATGACTCGCGTGCGCGCAGTGATCGCCGCCTTCGCCGGGGCGCTGGCGCTCGCCACGACGGGCGGCGCGGCCGCCGCCTCCGCCGCTCCCGCCGCCGAGCAGACGCTCGGCGCCGCCGTTCAGCCGCCGCTGCAGGCCAAGCCGGCGATCGTCGGCGGCGTCCAGCAGACGATCCAGCAGGTGCCGTGGCAGGTCTTCGTCGAGGCGGCGGTCAGCGCTGAGGAGGCCTACGACTGCGGTGGCTCGGTCTACGACGACCGGCACGTGATCACGGCGGCTCACTGCGTCATCAACCCGAGAACGCTGCAGCGCTTCCCGGAGAGAGACATCACGGTGATCGCCGGCGCGTCGAGCATCCCGACGGCCGAGAGAACCGTGCAGAGACGGGCGGTCGAGAGCTTCCGCGTCCACCCCTTCTACGCGCCGGTCGTCGGGGGCGTCTCGCCCGACGACGTCGCGGTGATCAGACTGGCGGCTCCGCTCGACCTCAGCGGCGCGGCGGTCAGGGCGATCCCGTTGATCAGCGGCACGCTCCACCCCGCGCCGGGGACCGGCGCGCTGATCAGCGGCTTCGGCCGCCAGAGCAGAGGCGGCACGCCCGACGGCAAGCTCTACGCGCTCGGGACGAGCATCGGAGACCCGCTCGCCTGCGGCGCCGCGGCGAACGCGACCGTGCTCTGCATCGCCAGCCCCTCCGGCTCCGCCTGCGAGGGCGACAGCGGCGGCCCGCTCGTGATCGGCACGGTCCTGGCGGGCGTCGCCAGCTTCGTCTCGACCAACGGTCCCGCGGGGGAGTGCGGCGTCGGCTCGGTCAACGGCTACACCAACCTCGCGGCGCCGGAGATCGCGCTGTTCGTGCAGGGCTCCGACGCACCGCCGCCCGCACCGCGCGGCGGCAGCGACATCAGCGCGCGCGGCGTCTTCCAGGCGCGCTCGGCGATGACCTGCGCGCCCGGCACCTGGAGCGGCGACCCGGCCTTCTCCTTCGCGTTCGTCGACACCAGCAGCGGCCAGCTGCTGCAGGCCGGTCCGAACGCCGGCTACACGCTGCTCGACACCGACGCCGGCCGCACGATCGCCTGCCAGGTCAGCGCGGCCAATGCGGGCGGCGTCACGATCGCGCGCACGCAGTCCTCGCCGCCGATCGCGGTCGCGCCGGCGCCGCCGACAGACGCCGAGCCGACGCCCAGAGCGACGCCGAAGCCGTCGCTGCGGCTGTCGGTGACGGCCTCGCGCTCGCGCGCGGCCGCGGGCGCCAGCGTCCAGCAGACGATCCACGTGGCCAACCGCGGGCGGGCCGCGGCGAAGGGCGTCATCGTCTGCGCCGCGCCCGGTCGCTCGCTGAGCTTCGCGAAGCTCCAGCGCGGCGGCGCGAAGTCGCGCGGCAGAGCGTGCTGGAAGCTGGGCACGATCAGAGCGCGGACGACGAGAACGGTGCAGCTGACCGTACGGCTGGCACGCGGTGCCAATCCCGGTCGCACAGCGACGACGGTGACGCTGCGCTCGGCGAACGCCGGTCGCAGCACGCTGGCGGCACCGCTGCGTGTCGTCCGCTGAGCGGCGCGTCCGCAAAGCGTCCAGCGACGCGCGTCACCGCGCGGACATCGGCGGGAACGCGTGGCCCGAGCGGCGAAAACGCCGCGTCATACCCGCCGATTGAAGCGCTCCAAACCTACCGATGTCAGCCCATCTCGCGGGCCCCGATTCACCTTTAAATGTTGGCGCTCGTGACCCGTAAGGTGGCGCGCCATGCATCAACGAAACTCACGCATCTCGCGCCGGGGACGCGGCACGGCCGCCGCGTTCGCGGCGCTCGCCGCGCTGGCGCTCGGCGCCCCCGCCGCCCTGGCCGGCGAGGGCGAGCTGAGACTCGGCCCCCAGCCGCAGCAGATCAAGAAGCCGTCGATCGTCGGCGGCACGGCGATCCCGATCACGCAGGCGCCGTGGCAGGTCTACCTGCAGGCCAGAAGCGGCGGCGGCCAGACCTACAGCTGCGGCGGCTCGATCCTCGACGAGAGACGCATCCTCACCGCCGGCCACTGCCTGTACGACAGCGCGACGCTGACGGCGTTCGTCGCGGGCGACCTGACCGTCGTCGCCGGCGTCTCGAACCTGAGAGCGCCCGAGGCGACCGAGCAGGTCGCCAGAGTCGCCGCGCTGCGCATCCATCCGGGCTACAGCTACACCGCCGCCAACGGCGGCGTCGCGCCCGACGACGTCGCGGTGCTGGAGCTGACCACACCGCTCGACCTCACCGGCCCCGCCGCGAGAGCGATCTCGCTGACCGCCGCCGGCGCCTACCCGGCGCCCGGCACGGCCGCCGGCATCACCGGCTACGGCCGGCAGGTCGCCGGCGGGACGCCGGACGGCCAGCTCTACGCCGTCGGCACGACGATCGGCGACCCGCTCGTCTGCGGCGGCGAGGCCAACGCGGTCGTGCTGTGCATCAGCAGCCAGGTCGGCTCCGCCTGCGAGGGCGACTCCGGCGGCCCGCTGACGATCGGCGCCGTGCAGGCCGGCGTCGCGAGCTTCGTCACGGACATCCCCCCGGCGGGCGCCTGCGCCGTCGGCTCGGTCAACGGCTACACGAACCTCGCCGCGCCTGAGATCCTCGAGTGGGTCAACGGCAACCCCGCGCCGCCGATCGCGCCGCGCGGCGGCAGAGACGTCAGCGCGCGCGGCGTCTTCCAGGCCGGCAGCTCGATGACGTGCAGCGCCGGCACCTGGACCGGCACGCCGGCGTTCGCCTACACGTTCGTCGACACCCGCAACGGTCAGGTGCTGCAGAGCGGCGCCAACGCGACGTACGCCTTCACCGACGGCGACGTCGGCCGCACGATCGCGTGCCAGGTCAGCGCCACCAACAGCGGCGGCACCGGCATCACGCGCACGGAGGCCTCGCCGGCGATCGCGGTCAACCCGAACCCGCCGAGACCGCCGGCGCCCGCGCCGACGCCGACGAGACCGACGCCGACCCCCACGAGACCGACCCCGAGACCGACGCCCAGACCGGCCGCGAGAAAGCCCTCGCTGCGCCTGACGGTCGGCAGCTCGAGCGCCCGCGTCCGCGCCGGCGGCACGGTCACCTACTCGATCAAGGTCGCCAACCGCGGCCGCGGCGCCGCCCGTCAGGTCGTCGTCTGCGACGCGCCGGGCAGCGGCCTGTCGTTCGCGCAGCTGCCGAGAGGCGCGAAGAAGTCGCGCGGTCGCGCCTGCTGGACGCTCGGGACGCTCAGAGCGAACAGCAGCCGCACGCTGCGGGTCACGCTGCGCGTCGCGCGCTCGGCTGACGCCGGCGTCGCGCGCAACGCGATCTCGCTGCGCTCGGCCAACGGCGGCAGCAGAACGGCGACGAAGGGCGTTCGCGTCCTCGCCGCGCAGCAGAGAG
>DATIOB010000114.1:0-2389 GCA_035473605.1 Conexibacter sp. | reverse complement strand
TCATCGGCGGCGATGTCGCCGGAGAGAGCCCGCGCGGCGCGGCCGCCGCTGCGCCGCCTGCCCGACGAGGCGTCGCTGGCTGGTGTCTGCGCCGGAATCGGGCGCCACCTCGGCGTCGATGTCACCTACGTCCAGGTCGCCTTCATGGTGCTGACCTTCTTCGGCGGCGCCGGCGTCGCCGTCTACGCGCTCGGCTGGGCGCTGCTGCCGGCCGAGCGCACCTTGGCCCCGCCGAGCAGGTGGACCTGGTCGATCGACGGCGGCTCGACGCGCGTGATCGCGGGCCTGCTGCTGCTGACCGCGGCCGGGCTGCTGACGCTGGGCCAGCTCGGCTTCTGGTTCGGCGACGAGCTGGTCTGGCCGCTGCTGCTGGCCTCCGTCGGCGTCGCGCTGATCTGGCGCCAGGCGTCGGAGGCGGCGGCGTGGACGCCGGCCGAGCTGCGCCACCCGCTGCGCGGCCTGCGCGACCGCATGCAGGGCGGGCGCGGCGCCGACGGCCGCACGACCGCGCTCGGCGCCGGCCTCGTGCTGCTGGCGGCGCTGATCCTGCTCAGCTCGACCGGCGCGCTGCGGGCGCTCGGCAACGCGATCGGCGGCGTCGTCGTGCTGGCGGCCGCGGGCGCGCTCGTCTTCGGGCCGTGGCTGGCGCGGCTGGGACGGTCGCTGGCAGAGGAGCGCGGCGAGCGGATCCGCTCGCAGGAGCGGGCCGAGGTCGCCGCCCACCTGCACGACTCGGTCCTGCAGACGCTGGCGCTGATCCAGAAGCGCGCGGAGGATCCGAAGGAGGTCGCCAGCCTCGCCCGCCGCCAGGAGCGCGAGCTGCGCCACTGGCTGCAGGAGCGGCCGGCGAAGCCGGCGGGGGAGAGCCTGATGGCGGCGCTGGAGGAGGTCGCCGCCGAGGTCGAGCAGCTGCACGGCGTCCCGGTCGAGGTCGTGACCGTCGGCGACCTGCCGCTCGACGAGCACCTCGCGGCGCTCGTGCAGGCGGCCCGCGAGGCGCTCTCCAACGCCGCCAAGTTCGCCGGCAGCGCGAAGGTCGACCTCTTCGCCGAGGTGACCGAGGAGCGGGTCGAGGTGTTCGTGCGCGACCGCGGCGTCGGCTTCGACCCGGACGCGATCCCGGCCGACCGGCGCGGCGTGCGCGAGTCGATCGTCGGGCGGATGGAGCGCCACGGCGGCCGCGCCGTCGTCCACGCGGCGCCCGGCGCGGGGACCGAGGTCGAGCTGACGATGGAGCTGCCGAAGCGGGAGGATGAGGCGACATGACCGACCGGGAGTTCCCCCCAACGTCTCGCAGAGCCGACTCGCCGCCGGGGAACTCCCAATGCGCAGCACGGGTGCTGATCGTCGACGACCACCAGCTCTTTCGCGCCGGCGTGCGGGCCGAGCTGGGCGACCGCGTCGAGGTCGTCGGCGAGGCCGACGGCGTCGAGCAGGCGGTCACCGCGATCGCCGAGCTGACGCCCGACGTCGTCCTGCTCGACGTGCACATGCCGGGTGGCGGCGGCGTCGAGGTGATCCGTCGCAGCGCCCCGCGGCAGCCGGGCGTGCGCTTCCTCGCGCTGTCGGTCTCCGACGCGCCCGACGACGTGATCGCCGTGATCCGCGCCGGCGCGCGCGGCTACGTGACGAAGACGATCTCCGCCGACGAGCTGGTCGACGCGGTGCGGCGCGTCGCCGACGGCGACGCCGTCTTCTCGCCGCGGCTGGCCGGCTTCGTGCTCGACGCCTTCTCGACCGGAAGCGGTCCCGCCGCGGCGGCCCCGGCCCCCGCCGACGACGCGTCCGGCGACCTCGACCAGCTGACCGCGCGCGAGCGCGAGGTGCTGCGCCACATCGCACGCGGCTACCTCTACAAGGAGGTCGCGCTGCGGCTGGGGATCTCCTCGAAGACCGTCGAGGCGCACGTCTCGGCGGTGCTGCGCAAGCTGCAGCTCTCCAACCGCCACGAGCTGAGCCGCTGGGCGGTCGAGCGGCGGCTGCTCGACGGCGACTGACCGACGCCGGCGCTGCTCAGCGGTCGTCCCAGAGCCGCGTCTGCGGCTCCTCGCCGTGCAGCGGCGGGCGCGCGCGGCGGCGGGTCGGCGGCGCGTCGGCCGCCGGCGGCGCATCGGGCAGCCGCTCGGTCGGCGGATCCGCGGGCGGGCCGGCCGGAGGCGGCGGCGGGGAGGAGGGCGCGCGCTCGGTCGGCGGCTCCTCCCACTCAGGTGGATCGGCCGGAAGGGCCCGCGTGACGTCGGTCTCGGGCTCGCTGCGGCGGCGTGGCGCGCGCTCGGCGGGCAGCGCCTCGGTCGCGTCGGTCGGCGCGTCCTCCCACTCAGGTGGATCGGCCGGCAGCGGGCGGGTCACCTCGGTGCCGGGCGCGGGGCGGGGCCGGCGGCGGCGCGCG
>DATIOB010000113.1:0-3119 GCA_035473605.1 Conexibacter sp. | reverse complement strand
GCGAACGGCGCGCCGGCGAACACCGCGACCGCCAGCCGCAGATCGCCGAACATCAGAAACAGCATGCCGAAGATCAGCCCAAGCGCGATCGGCACGACCTGGCCCAGACGCTGGCTCGCGCGCGTGAAGTTCTCGAACTGGCCGCCCCACTGCACGGTCACGCCCTCGGGCAGCTTCACCTGCGCGGCGACGCGCGCCTGCGCGTCGTGCTCGTCCACGACGGCGAGGAGCTGATCGGGGTCGGCCCCTTCTTCGCCCAGGTCGGACCGCTGCGGCTGGCCGAGTACCGCGTCCTCGGCGCCGGCTTCTGCCACCGCATCGGTCCGCTCGCGCGCGCCGGCCGCGAGGCCGAGGCGGGCGCGGCGATGGCGCGCGCGCTCGCGGGCAGCGAGCCGCCGGTCGCCAGCGTCGTCTTCGAGGGGATCGAGGCCGACGACCGCTGGCCGGAATGGCTCGCCGCGGGCTGGCCGTCGAGCCGCCCGCCGCGGCTGCGCACCGACCTCGTGATGGACGCGCCCGAGATCACGCTCGGCGGCGACTACGACGGCTGGATGGCGGCGCGCGAGCGCAAGTTCCGCAAGGAGGCGCGCCGCACCGCCCGCCGCCTGGAGGAGGAGGGCGTGACGACGCGCGTCGCGCTCGACGATGAGGCGATCGACGCGCTGCTCACGCTCCACCACGCGCGCTGGGAGGAGCGCGGCGGCTCGAACGTCGGCGAGGAGGCGCGGCGCGTGATCAGCGCCGCCGCCGAGCAGATGCGCCAGCTCGGCGGCGAGGGGCGGCTCGCGGTCGCGCTGCTCGAAGGGCCCGACGGTCCGGTCGCGGCGGAGCTGACGGTGCGCGCCGGCGACCGGCTCGTCTTCTGGAGCGGCGGCTTCGATCCCGCCTGGGCGAGACATGCGCCGGGCACGCAGGCGCTGCTCAGCGCGCTGACCGCGGCCGCCGGCGAAGGGGTCGCGGTGGCCGATCTCGGCGGCGGCGCGCACGACTACAAGCGCAAGCTCGCCGACGGCAGCCGGCCGATCGCCTGGCGCACGCTCTTCCCGCGCGGTCGGCGCTACCCGCTGATCCGCCTGCGGCTGGCGCGCAAGCACGCGCGGATCGCGTTGCGCTCGGCGGTGCGCAGGCTGCCGGAGGAGCGCCAGCAGCAGCTCAGAGCGCTCGCGCAGCGGGCGCGGCGCGGCAGATGAGCGCCGCGGCGCAGCGTCGCCGCGTCCTGCTCGTCGAGGAGGGCGGCGTCGGCGGCGTCGCCGACTACAGCGCCGAGCTGGCGGCGGCGCTCGCACGCGGCGGCTGGGAGGTCGCGCTCGCGACCGCGCGCGACCACCAGTACCCGCCGGCTCCGGGGGTCACGGTCCACCGCCTCTTCCCCTACGTGCGCGGCCGCGGCGCGCTCGGCCGCCGCGTGCGCGCGCTCGGGCTCTCGAAGGCGGTCAACGGCGCCACCCACCTCGCCGCGACGGCTCCTCTGCTGGCGCTCGCGCGCGCCAGCGACGTCGTGCACGTGCAGGGCGGCGAGTTCCCTCCGCTCGGCGCGGCGCAGGCGCTCGCGGTGCGCGCGCTGCGCACGCCGCTGGTGTGGACGCCGCACAACACCTTCGAGCGCGGGCGCCATGCGCATGCGCGCGCGAACGCGACGATCCGGCGCTGCGCGGCCCGCATCGTCGTCCACTCACAGTACGACCGCGGGATGCTGCCGGCCGCCGACCAGGCCAAGACCGCCGTGATCGCGCACGGCGAGTACGGCGGGCTGGCGCGGCGCGGTGGCCCGCTCGCCGACGGCGCCGCCGCCCGCGCCTGGCTGGGGCTGCCGGCCGACGCGACGGTCGCGCTGCTGTTCGGCCAGCTGCGCGCCGACAAGGGCGTGCGCGACCTGCTGGAGGCGGCGCTGGAGCTGCCCGAGCTGCGGGTCGTGCTGGCCGGGAAGGATCTGGGCGTGCTCGCCGAGGTCGCCGACCTGCGCGCCGACCCGCGCCTGCGCGAGCGGCTGCTGGTGCGTGAGGGGTTCGTGCCGGCCGAGGAGGCGAACCGCCTCTTCGCCGCCGCCGACGTCGCGGTCCTGCCCTACCAGCGCGCGAGCGCCAGCGGCGTGCTGCTGCTCGCCTACGGCAACGCCCGGCCGGTCGTCGCCTACCCGGTCGGCGGGCTGCCCGAGTACGTCGAGGACGGCACCACCGGCTGGCTCTGCGCCAGCGCGACGCCGGCCGCGCTCGCCGAGACGCTGCGCGCGGTCGCCGCCAGCTCCCCGGACGAGCTGCGCGCCCGCGGCGAGGCGGCGCAGCGGCTCTCCGCCGAGCGCTTCGGCTGGGACGCGATCGCGGCCGAGACCGGCGCGCTCTACGACGCCGTGCGCTGACGCCGAGCGGCCGGCGGGGCCGGCCGGCGGGGCCGTGCGGGCTCCGCTCGGGCTAGGCGACCGCGGCGTCGTCGCGCACGTGCGCGAGCGTCTGCCGCAGGCCGCTGGCGAGGTCGGTCTCGGCGCTCCAGCCGAGCACCTCGCGGGCGCGCCCGGCGGCGAGGCAGCTGCGGCGCACCTCGCCGGCCCGCTCGGGCTCGAAGAGCGGCTCGAACGACGCCGTCGCGGCGGCGTCGGCGGCGAGCTGCTCGGCCAGCTGCAGCACGGTCGTCTCGACGCCCGTGCCGATGTTGAAGGTGCCGACGACGTCGAGCTCGGCGGCACGCAGGTTGGCGCGCACGATGTCGCCGACGTAGACGTAGTCGCGCGTCTGCAGCCCGTCGCCGAAGACGGTCGGCCGCTCTCCCCGTTCGAGCTTGCCGCAGAAGATCGCCGCGACGCCGCCCTCGCCGAGCGGGTCCTGGCGCGGGCCGTAGGCGTTGGAGTAGCGCAGCGAGATCGTCGAGAGGCCGTGCAGCCGCGCGTAGAGCGCGAGGTAGCCCTCGCCGGCGAACTTCGACTGCCCGTACGGCGAGAGCGGCCGGATCGCCGCGTCCTCGGCGGTCGGCAGCTCGTCGGCCTCGCCGTAGATCGCGCCGCCGGTCGAGGAGAAGACGACGCGGCCGGTGCCGGCGACGCGCGCCGCCTCCAGCACGTTGACCGTCCCCTCGACGTTGGTGCGCGCGTCGTGGGCCGGATCGGCGACCGCGCGGCGCACGTCGAT
>DATIOB010000112.1:0-9795 GCA_035473605.1 Conexibacter sp. | reverse complement strand
CTCGTCGCCGGCGCGCAGAGCGTCACCAACGGCCGCGGGGGCCTCACCTACGGACAGTCGATCACGGACAAGTGCATCGACTGGGAGACGACGGTCGACGTGCTCGACGGGCTCGCCGCCGCGGTGCGAGCCCGGCGTGGCGGCGCCTGAGGCCGCTCCGGCACCGACGCGCCTGCTGAGCGCGTCGCTGGCGCACGATCCGGTGCTCGACGTCGCGCTCGGCTCGGCGCTGCTGGAGGCGGCCGCGCTCGCTCCGGCACCGCTGTTCCGCCTCGGCCGCCCGGCGCCGACGGTCTCCTTCGGCCGCCTCGACCGCATCCTGCCCGGCTTCGCCGCCGCCGCGCAGGCGGCGCGCGACCACGGCTTCGCGCCGACGCTGCGGGTCGGCGGCGGCCGCGCCGCCGCGATCCACGAGGGCGCGATCTCGTTCGGGATCGCGGCTCCGGCCGATCCCGGCTCGACGACCTCCGACCGCTTCGAATGGCTGGCGGAGCTGGTGCGCGGCGCGCTCACCCGCGTCGGGGTGGTCGTCGAGCGCGGCCAGCTGCCGGACGAGTACTGCCCCGGCGACTGGAGCCTGCACGCCGGTGGGATCAAGCTGTCCGGCCTCTCGCAGCGGGTCCGCAGGGACGCGACCTGGACCGAGGGGCTGCTGCTCGTCAGCGGCGGCGCGCGCGCCCGCGCCGTGCTCGAAGCGGTCCACGCGGAGCTGGCGCTGCCGCTGGACCCGGCGACCGTCGGCGCCGTCGAGGACATCGTCGGAGGCGTGACCGTCGAGGCCGTCGCGCAGGCGCTGCGCAACGAGCTGGCGGCGCGCGGCCCGCTCGCCGAGGTCCCGCTCGACGCCCCCACGCTCGCCGCCGCCCAGCGCCTGCGCGAGCGCCACGCGGTCGGCTGACGCAGTTCCCGCCTGAGCGCGGATCTGTGCATCGGTGGGATGCGCAGATCCCCACCCATCGGCTGGATGTGCGCTTCATACCGCGACACATATTTGATCTCATCGGTCGGCTTACTGCATGAGCGCCCTGGAGAGGGGACCTCCATGCACCGACGTCTGAGGCGCGCGCGGGCGGCGACCGGCTGGGCCGCGTCCACGCGCGCCGCCCGCGCGCTACTCGTCGCGCGGCGGCGGGCGGAAGACGATCCGCTTCAGCTCGCCGATCGTCGGACCGCTCAGCCGCAGCGCGGTGTGGAAGCCCTCGTCGCCGAGCTCGCCGGCGTCGAGCTTGCGGCGCAGCTCGTTGAGCGCGGGGCGCTCGTCGTCGGAAACCTTGTCGCGCGCGACCTCGATCAGCACCAGGTGGCGCGGGCGGCGGCTGGCGTGCGCGATCCGGACCCAGTGGTCGCGCTCCTCGAAGCTCAGCCCGTCGGCGGCGATCACGACCGACTCGCCGGCCTCGAAGCGCTTGCGCGCGGCGGCGTCGAGCAGCTGCGAGGCGCGCTCCTCCATCTGCCCCTCGGGCACGCGTCCGCGCAGGAGCGCGTGGACCTTGTCGAGCGACAGCACCGCCGCCTGGTCCTCCAGCAGCGTGCGCTTGGCGAAGAGGTCGCGCTCGGAGTGGTCGGGCGAGACGATCATCACCAGGCTGCCCGGCGTGTAGCGCATGCGATCGGTCGGCCCGAGCACGTGGCAGCGGACCGACACGTCAGCGGGGCGGGCGGCGGCGCCTTCGCGACGAGGACGATCGGAGGACCATCCGCCCCGTTCGTCGTCGGAGAACTTGACGCTGCGCGTGGACGGAGGCGTTGTCATGCCTCCATGATGCCGTAAGAACGACCGAGGCCCGCATCAAGCGGGCCCCGGAGAAGCAATTCTTGAGCGTCAGCGCTCAGATCTGCTGGACGTTGACGGCCTTCGGACCCTTGGGGCCCGGCTCCGAGTCGTAGGAGACCTTCGCGCCCTCGGGCAGCGAGCGGTAGCCGTCGGAGATGATGCCGGTGTGATGCACGAAGAGGTCCTTCGACTGGTCATCCGGCGTGATGAAGCCGAAGCCCTTCTCGTCGCTGAACCACTTCACGGTTCCTGTAGCCATTCCGTGTCCTCCACGGGTGATGTTGTAGTGCTGCGAACGCGGAGGGTGCTGGGATGCAACGACTACGAGCGCTGACACTTCTCTGCCGAACCGTCGGTCCGGCACTTACGCGCGTGAATGTAGCACGCGTTCGCAGAAGCGCAAGGCAGTTGGTGTGAAATCTGCACCGCTGTGAGCCTGGTATGTCTTAGGGCACCCTCATGTCACGCGCGACCGCAAGGAACCCGATGGCCGACAGCCCCGTCACCACAGAGCGTCCGCCGAAGCCGGCGCGCAGAACCCTCCTCACCCACGTCGCCTCGATCGAGCCGCTGACCCCCGGAATGCTGCGGATCGTCGTCGGCGGCGACGACCTCGACGGCTTCGCCGTCGGCGCCTTCACCGACCACTACGTGAAGCTCGTGCTGCCGCCGGCCGGCGCGCCGTACGCGGCGCCGTTCGACCCCGAGCAGGTGAAGGCGACGCTGCCGCGCGAGCAGTGGCCGCGGATGCGCACCTACACCGTGCGCGCCTTCGATCCCGCGCGCAGGCTGCTGACGCTCGACTTCGTCGTGCACGGCGACGAAGGGCTCGCCGGGCCGTGGGCCGCGGGCGCGAAGGTCGGCGACCCGCTCCAGCTGCTCGGTCCCGGCGGCGGCTACGCGCCCGACCCGGAGGCCGACTGGCATCTGTTCGTCGGCGACGCGAGCGTGATCCCCGCGATCGCGGCCTCCCTCGCGCGCGTGCCCGCGGGCGTCCGTGCGCGCGTGCTCGTCCAGGTCGACGGGCCCGCCGAGGAGCAGCCGCTGGAGAGCGCCGGCGAGCTGGACGTGACGTGGGTGCACGACGCCTCGCACGGCCAGGAGACGCTGCTGACGGCGCTGCGCGCGCTCGACTTCCCCGCCGGGCGCGTGCATGCCTTCGTGCACGGCGAGGCCGGCTCGGTGCGCGCCGTGCGCAGGCACCTCGTCGTCGAGCGCGGGATCGCGAAGGAGGCGCTGTCGGCGTCGGGCTACTGGAAGCTGACCCACACCGACGAGGACTGGCGCGCCGCGAAGGCCGAGTGGAACCGCCAGGTGGCGGAGGACGAGGCGGCGGCCGCCGGCTGAGCGATCGGCGGCGCGCCGCGCACGACCCCGCCCGCCGCCCTCGCGCGTAGGCTGCCCGCGTGGCTCCGCTTCCCCGCTGCTACGTCGCCAGCCCGCTCGGCTTCAACGAGGCGGGCGTCCACTACTACCGCGCGGTCTACCTGCCGGCGCTCGCGCGCGTGGTCGAGCCGCTCGACCCGTGGGCGCACACCGCGCCGGCCGAGATCGAGCAGGCGCGCGCGGCCGGGACGCTGCGAGCGCTGTGGCTCGCGGCCGGGCGCAGGAACCTCGAGCTGATCCGCAGCGCGACGCTGCTGGCCGCCTGGCTCGACGGGCAGGAGGTCGACTCCGGCACGGCGACCGAGATCGGCTACGCGGCCGGCGTCGGCGTGCGCTGCTTCGGCCTGCGCAGCGATGTGCGCCACGCGGGCGAGGAGGAGATGGCGGTCAACCTCCAGGTCGAGACGACGATCGAGGTCTCCGGCGGCCGCGTCGTCGGCTCGCTGGACGAGCTGGTCGCGGCGCTGCGCCCCTGAAGCCGATCCTGGGGGATTTTCGAGGGGTCGCCCCGATGCGACGGGGTCGCGCGCGGCCGATCCTCGATCCCATGCACAAGCTTCTGACGATCTCCGCCGCGGCGCTGCTGCTCGCCGGCACCGCCGACGGCGCCGCCGCCTCCTCCTACAGCGGCAAGACGAAGGGCGGCAACACGATCCGCTTCGAGCTGGCCGGCGGCAGGCTCAGCAGAATCAGCACGGCCGTCCCGACCTCGTGCGTCGAGACGAGCGGCAGCGGCCAGACGGCCGCCGGCGCCGAGCTGTTCCAGCCGCCCGGCGCCTTCGCGCTCGGCAAGACGGTCAAGGCGAGAGCGCTGCAGCCGGCCGCGATGAACCAGGGCAGCAAGGCGACGAAGAACTACACCGTCACCACGAGCGGGAAGGCCGGCGGCGCGATCAGCGGCAGATTGGCCGTCAACTTCTCCTACCTGCGCCCCGGCGTCGACATCTACCACTCGTACATCTACATCTGCAACGGCACGACGAGCTTCACCGCCAGGCCGCGCTGAGCGGGGGCGAATCTCCCGACCAGCCCGCTCAGGGCCTCCCGACCGCAGTCGACCCGGGGGGTCCCCGCATGCCGCTCCTCTTCCGTCGCCGCGCGCAGCGGGCGCGCGGCGTCGTCACCGAGATCAGATACGAGTCCAGCGGACGGCGGCGGCGCGCCGTCGTCCGCTTCACGACGCGCGACGGCCGCGAGCTCGAGACGCCGGTGCGGATCACCGCGCCACTGGCGGCGCTGCGCGCCGGCGACCCCGTGCTCGTCCTCTACGACCCAAGCGATCCGACGCGCGCGCGGCTCGAACACCATCGCGGCCTCGATGTCCTCTTCGCCTCGCGCGGTCGCCGCTGCAAGGCCTACGTGACGCCGCCGGGGGACGGCTGAGCGGCCCGCTCGACGCTCAGCAGGCAGACGTCGTCGCGAGCGCTGGCGGAGTCGGTGAGCAGCTCCAGCAGCATCTCGACGAGCGTCTGCGGGTCGCGGCCGCGCAGGTGGCCGAGCACGCCGGCGAGCCGCTCGACGCCGCGGTCGAAGCTCTCGCCGCGGCGCTCGACGAGCCCGTCGCTGTAGAGCACCAGCTGGGCGCCGGGGGCGAGCGTCAGGCGCGCCTCGACCGGCAGCTCGCCGGCGCGCGCGACGCCGAGCGGCAGCCAGCGGCCGCTGCCGATCACGATCGGGTCGCGCCCGGGCGCCAGCAGCAGCGGCGGCGGGTGGCCCGCGCTGAGCAGCCGCACCGCGCCGCTGGCCGGCTCGATCTCGGCGTAGACGAGCGTCGCCATCAGCGCCTGCGGCAGGCCGACGGCGAAGCGGTCGAGCGCCGTCACGACGGCGGCCGGGCCGTCGAGCCCGGCGAGCGCGAGCGCCCGCGTGGCGCTGCGCAGCTGCCCCATCACCGTCGCGGCGCCGATCCCACGGCCGACGACGTCGCCGACGACGACGCCGACGCGGTGCGCGTCGATCGCGAAGGCGTCGTGCCAGTCGCCGCCGACCTCGAGGCTCTCGATCGCGGGACGGTAGGCGGTCCCGACGCGCAGGCGCGCGTCGGTCAGCGGCTGCGACGCCAGCATGCTGCGCTGGAGCACGTGCGCGACCTCCGCCTCCTCCTCCCGCCCGCGCCGCTCGACGTCGCGCGCCCGCAGCAGCTCGCGCTCGTAGCGGCGCCGCTCGGTCGCGTCGAAGACGGTCGTGCGGATCATCAGCGGCCGCTGCTCGGCGTCGCGCTTGAGCACCGAGTTGACGAGCACCGGCAGCCGCGTCCCGTCGGCGCGGCGCAGCTCGACGGCGATCTCGCGCACCGTGCCCTGCATCGCCAGCAGCGGCGCGTAGTGGGTCTCGTGGTAGATCCGCCCGCCGGCCGTCAGCAGGTCGACGAAGCGGCGCGCCAGCAGCTGCTCGCGCGTGAAGCCCGTCCACTCCGCGAGCGTGCGGTTGACCTTGACGATCGACCCGTCGGGGAGCGTGGAGAGGAAGCCGCACGGCGCCTCGTCGTACAGCTCGTCGGCGAGGTCGTCACGCTGCTCACTCAGAGGAACTCCCGCATCGCCGCGATCGTCGCCTCCGGCGCGCTGAGGTTGGGGCAGTGACCGGTCGCGTCGAGCAGCACGAAGCTGCTGCCGGGGATCTGCGCGTGGACGTACTCGCCGACCGCGACCGGCGCGATCACGTCGTCGGAGCACTGCAGCACGAGCGTCGGCACGCGCACGCTCGCGAGGTCGGCGCGGTTGTCGGAGCGGAAGGTCGCCTCCGCGAACTGGCGCGCGATCGCCGGGTCGGCGCGGCAGAAGCTGTTGGTCAGCTCCTGCCCCAGCTCGGGACGCTCGGGATTGCCCATGATCGCCGGCGCCATCGCGCTCGACCAGCCGAGATAGTTGCTCTCCAGCGACTCCAGCAGCTCGTCGATCTCGTCGTCGGCGAAGCCGCCGACGTAGCCGTCGTCGTCGACGTAGCGCGGCGACGGCCCGACCAGCACGAGCGCGCCGAAGCGGGCCGGGTCCAGGCGCGCCGCCAGCACGCCGATCATCGCGCTGACCGAGTGGCCGACGAAGACGACGTCCTCCAGGTCCAGGGCGGCGCAGATCTCGACGACGTCCTCGGCGTAGGCGTCGAGCGACGCGTAGCGCTCGAAGTCGTAGGCGCCGACGTCGGAGCCGCCGGCGCCGAGGTGGTCGAACAGGACGACGCAATGGTCCCGCTCGAAGGCCGGTGCGACGAACCGCCACATCGCCTGGTCGCAGCCGAAGCCGTGGGCGAAGACGATCGGGCGCCCGTCCTGCGCACCGGAAATCACGACGTTGTTGCGCTGCAGGACGTCCATCGACGCTCGACTCTACCCGCCGGGTGCCGAGCGAACGCGCTGCCGACGCGCCAGAAGCGCGCTCAGAAGCTCTGCGCCAACGCTTCCGGCGGCGTTTCCGGCTGTGCGACGCCGGAGTCGACGGCGGCGTCGCGGACCGCTCTGGCGACGACGTCGTGGACGTGCGGGTCGAGCACGTCGGGGACCAGCTCGGACTCGACCGTGAGGCCGGCGAGCGCCCACGCGGCGGCGCGCTTCATCTCGAGGTTGATCGCGCTCGCGCCGGCCATCAGCGCGCCCTTGAAGATCCCCGGGTAGCCGAGCACGTTGTTGACGCTGGTGCCGTCGGCCGCGAAGGCGGCGCCGGCCGCCAGCGCCGCCTCCGGCTCGATCTCGGGCGCCGGGTTGGTCAGCGCCAGCACGACCTGGCCGGGCTGCACCAGCGACGGGTCGATCAGGCCGGCGCGGCCGCTGGTCGCGACGACCACGTCGGCCTCGCGCATGACGGTCTCGAGGTCGTGGATCTCGATCCCTCTCGCGGCCGCCTGCGCCTGCGCGTCGGGGTTCGGGTCGGAGGCGAGCACGCGGTGGACGCCGGCGTCGTGGATCAGCGTCGCGATGCCGTAGCCGGCCGCGCCGAGGCCGATCTGCCCGACGACCGCCTGGTCCAGGCGCTTGCCGACGTGCCGGCATGCGGCGATCGCTGCGGAGAAGGTGACGACGGCGGTGCCGTGGACGTCGTCGTGCATCACCGGCTGCGGCAGCCGCTCGATCAGGCGCCGCTCGATCTCGAAGCAGGCCGGCGCCGAGATGTCCTCGAGGTGGATCCCGCCGAAGCCGGGCGCGATCCGCACGACCGTCTCGACGAACTCGTCGACGTCCTTCGTGTCGACCAGGATCGGGATCGCGCTGACGCCGACGAGCTGGCTGTAGAAGAGCGCCTTGCCCTCCATCACCGGCATCGCCGCGACCGGGCCGATGTCGCCGAGCCCGAGCACGCGCGTGCCGTTGGTGACGATCGCGACGCTGCGGCCGATCATCGTGAATCTGCTCGCCAGCTCCGGGTGGTCGTGAATCGCCTGCGAGACGCGCGCCACGCCGGGCGTGTAGACGTCGCGCACGTCCTGGATCGAGCGGACCGGTCTGCGCCCGACGACCTCCAGCTTGCCGTCGTCGTGGGCCATGAAGGCGCGGTCGTGGAACCAGATGACGCTCACCTCGGGCAGCGCCTCCAGCCCGGCCGCCAGCTCGTTCGCGTGCGCCTTGTCGCGCACCTCGACGGTGATCTCGCGCAGCGCCTCGTGGCGTCCGACGTTGACCGTCGTGATGTCGCCGATCACGCCGTCGTGCTCGGCGATCCGCCCGGCGACGGTCGCGAGCTGGCCGACGCGGTGGGGGATGCGCAGGCGGTAGGTGCAGTCCAATGCCATGTCAGTGAGCCTCGTCTCGGATTCCGGCCGACATCCTTTCGCGCCGTCGCCGCCGCGGTGCCGATCGGGCCGCGCGATTCCCCCCGACCGGGGACGTTGCGCACCGGGCAGAGCGGCCAGATGCCCGCCGGCGTGCCATTTGTTCACAGCGACCCCTCTTTTGCCGGGTTCTCATTGACTTTTGCGTATCACCCGGCATATTGGATCGCATGCAGGAGATGAACCCCACCGTCGCCGCCGTCACCGAGCGGATCGCGGCCCGCAGCGAGCGCTCGCGCGGCGCCTACCTCGACCGCATCCGGACCGCCGTCATGGAGGGCCCCGCGCGCGGCGACCTCGGCTGCGCGAACTTCGCCCACGGCTTCGCCGCCTGCGCGCCGGAGGAGAAGGCGCTGCTGCGCGCGACGCCGCGCGCGAACGTCGCGATCGTCTCCTCCTACAACGACATGCTGTCGGCCCATCAGCCGTACGTCACCTACCCGCAGACGCTCAAGCGCGCGGTGATGACGGCCGGCGGCGTCGCGCAGTTCGCCGGCGGCGTGCCGGCGATGTGCGACGGGATCACGCAGGGCCGCGCCGGCATGGAGCTGTCGCTCTTCAGCCGCGACGTGATCGCGATGTCGACCGCGATCGCGCTCGCGCACGACATGTTCGACGGCGCGCTGCTGCTGGGGATCTGCGACAAGATCGTCCCCGGCCTGCTGATCGGTGCGCTCTCCTTCGGCCACCTGCCGACGCTGCTCGTCCCGGCCGGCCCGATGCCCTCCGGGCTGCCGAACAGAGAGAAGAGCCGCATCCGCCAGCAGCACGCGCAGGGGCTGCTCAGCCGAGAGGACCTGCTCGACGCCGAGGCCTCCGCCTACCACGCGCCCGGCACCTGCACCTTCTTCGGCACCGCCAACTCCAACCAGCTCGTCGTCGAGGCGATGGGGCTGCAGCTGCCCGGCTCGGCCTTCGTCAACCCCGGCACGCCGCTGCGCAGAGCGCTGACGGAGGCGGCCGGCCGCCGCGTCGCCGCGATCAGCGCGCTCGGCGACGACTACACGCCGATCGGCGAGATCGTCGACGAGCGCGCGGTCGTCAACGGCGTCGTCGCGCTGCTTGCGACCGGCGGCTCGACCAACCACACGCTCCACCTCGTCGCGATCGCCGCCGCCGCCGGGATCCGGCTGGAGTGGAGCGACTTCGACGAGCTGTCGCGCGCCGTGCCGCTGCTGGCGCGGATCTACCCCAACGGCTCGGCCGACGTCAACCACTTCCACGCCGCCGGCGGCACCTCGTACCTGATCTCCGAGCTGCTCGCCCACGGGCTGATGCACGAGGACGTCAAGACGGTCGCCGGCCGCGGCCTGCGCCGCTACGCCGAGCAGCCCGTGCTCGAGGACGGCCAGCTGAGCTGGGCGCCGGTCTCGCGCGAGGTGATCGACGCGAGCGTGCTGCGCTCCCCCGCCGAGCCGTTCAGCGCCGACGGCGGCCTGCGCCTGCTCGGCGGCTCGCTCGGCAGCGCCGTCGTGAAGATCTCGGCGGTCGCGCCCGAGCACCGCGTCGTGCGCGCCCCCGCGCGCGTCTTCGACGACCAGGCCCACCTGCTCGCCGCCTTCGACGCCGGCGAGCACCATCCAGCCATGGTCTCGGCGGCGAAGGCGCGCGCCTCGCGCGTCGCGCTGCAGATCACCCGCGACGCGCTGCAGATGCACGGCGCCATCGGCTACACCGAGGAGCACGACATCGGTCTCTACTACAAGCGCGCGATGACGCTTGCCGCGCAATACGGCGGCGAGCTCGGCCATACCGGACGGTTCTCGGCGCTCACGCTCGAAGCGGTGGCGTCATGACCGGCGCTTCCGGACCCGCGGCCGCGGTGCTGCGCGCCATCGACCGGCGCGGCATCGCCACGCTCACGCTCAACCGGC
>DATIOB010000111.1:0-10749 GCA_035473605.1 Conexibacter sp. | reverse complement strand
GGCGGTCACCAGGACGACGGCGGCAGCCGTCACAGCGAGCAGGGCGAGCGCGAGGAGGCGGGCCATCTACCCGTTCGGCAGCGCGCCGAGGTCGTGCAGGATCGCGCGCCCGATCGGCACCCGCGCGGCGGCGTGCTCCGGTCTCGTCATGTCGAGGTTGAGGGCGAAGCTCCACTCCTGCCCGCCGCGCGTCACCGAGCCGACCCACCAGCCGACGGCCGGATCGGTCGAGAAGACGTAGCCGGTCTTGCCGCGCACGACCGTGTCGGCGTTGCGCTCGATCACCATCATGCGGCGGACCTCGGCGATCGCGCGCCGCGAGACGGGCAGCGCGCCGCGGCGCAGGCGTTCGAGGAACGCGACCTGCTCGCGCGCCGAGATCGCGAACGGTCCCTGCAGCCAGAAGGCGTCGAGCGGCGCGCCGTCGACGCGCTCGTTGCCGTAGTGCAGCGCGCGGACGAAGGCGCGGTAGGCGGGACGGCCGATGCTGCGGGCGAGCTGCTGGTAGATCGGGATGCAGGAGTTGGCGAAGGCGGTCGCGAGCGTGAGATCGCCCTCGCAGACGACGGGCAGGAACGGTCTCCCGGCGAGCAGGTAGTTGGGGTTGGGACCGGGATAGGCCTGCTCGGCGCCGGAGGCGACGCCGCGGTCGATCGCGAGCAGCGAGTTGGGGATCTTGAACGTCGAGGAGGGGAGATACC
Organism: Conexibacter sp.; assembly: GCA_035473605.1. Taxonomy (GTDB): domain Bacteria; phylum Actinomycetota; class Thermoleophilia; order Solirubrobacterales; family Solirubrobacteraceae; genus Conexibacter. The sequence goes on along the minus strand of DATIOB010000111.1, from coordinate 10,048 downwards.
GCGTGCGGCTGCGGCGGTCGCCGACGACGATCGTCTGGGGGCGGGGGCCTGAGCGCTGCACGACCATCGTGCCGGTCGTGCCGGCCGCGGCGAAGTACCGCGCGAGGTCGGGGCGCTGCGTCTCAGCGGTCGCGAGGCCCGGCGCCAGCAGGGTCGCCGAGATCACGCAGAGGGCGATGATGATGCGAAGTCGTCTCATGCCGTGCAGGCAACAGGGCATGCCGCGAGCGGGCAACACCGATCGCCGAAAGCGCCGAGACCGACTGGGTCTTGATCGTCCCTGCGCGCAACGCCAGGTACGCGAGCGCCGCACCGCCGACGGCGACCAGCAGCGCGACGCGCGCGCCGGCCGCGTGGGCGGCCAGCCCGGCGGCGCCCGCACCGAGCGCGTTGCCGAGCCGCAGCGTCGCGCCGGCCCAGCCGAACGCCTCGGCGCGGGCGGCCGGCGCCGCCCGCTCCGCGACGTCGACGACGACGGTGACCGACGCCCCGGCGAGCGCGGCGCCGACGACCAGCAGCGCGGCGATCAGCGGCACGCTGCCCGGCACGGCGACGAGCGCAGCGCTCAGCGCCAGCAGGGCGAGCAGCCGGCGGCGCAGCCGCGTCGCGAGCGGCAGATCAGGCCGGCGCGGGGCGATCAGCAGGTCGCCGAGGACCCCGCCCGCGAAGACGGCGGCGGTCACCGGTCCCGTGAGCCCGTCGCTGCCGCGCTCCAGCACGGCCGCGACCGCGCCGACCGCCAACGCGCCGTAGACGACGCCGAGCGCGGTCGAGACCGCGAGCGGCTGGAGGATCGGACGCAGCGTCGGCGGCGCGAGCGGGCGCGGCGACGGCGCGGGCGCGGGCGCTGGCGACGCCGTCAGCGCACCGGGCGCCACCGGCGCCGCTTCCGCCCGCGGCAGCTCGAACCGCCATGCCAGCGCAACCGCGCCCGCGCCGCCGACGGCGACGAGCACGACGAGCGCGGCGGCCGGGCTCGTCACGACGGCGACCGCGCCGGCCAGCAGCGGACCGAGCGCGAAGGCGCCGTCCTGGAGCGCGGTGTCGGCGCCGAGCACGGCCGCGCGGTGGGCAGGGGCGACCCGCGCGCTGATCGCCGCGCGCACCGCGACGGAGATCGACGGCGCCGAGAAGCCGAGCGCGAACGCCGCCGCGGCGATCGCCGCCGTCGGGGCGGCGGCGGCGACGGTCGCCAGCAGCACTGCGACCGCGAGCGCGTGCAGGAGCGAGAGCGGCACGAAGCAGCGCATCCCGCAGCGGTCGATCAGCCGGCCCTGGGCCGGCCGCGTCAGCCCGACTCCGACCGACAGCGCCGCGACCGCCGCGCCGGCGCTCGCCAGCGACGCGCGGTCCTGCTCGACGAGCAGCAGCACCGCCAGCCCCATGCCGCCGACGTGCAGGCGCGCGACCGACGCGACCGCCAGCAGCGGGGCGACGCCCGGGAGCGCGAGCGCGCGGCGGAGTCCAGCGCTGCGCTCGTCCGGCATCCCGACAGGATGACCGCTGCCGGGAGCCGATCGAGATCGATCTGGTCTCGCCGATGTGCGCGAACGGGCATGCGCCGGGCGGGGGGAGGGCGCTACGGTCAGGCGGAATGGATCTGCTCCGGCACCTCCGCTACTTCGTCGCCGTCGCTCAGGAGCTGCACTTCGGCCGCGCGGCCGACCGGCTGCACATGGCGCAGTCGCCGCTGAGCCAGCGGATCCGCAGCCTCGAGCGCGAGCTGGGCGTCCAGCTGTTCGTGCGCAGCTCACGGCAGGTCGCGCTGACCCCCGCCGGACGGGTGCTGCTCGACGAGGCGCCGCGGCTGCTCGCCGCCGCCGACGAGGTCAGGGCGCTGGTGCACCGCGTCCGCGACGGCGGGCTCGGGGAGCTGCGCACCGGCATGCCGCCCGACTTCGACGCGCGCCTGGTCGCCGGCGTGCTCGCCAGCTTCCGCGCCGACTGCCCGGAGGTGCGGCTCGACATCCAGCAGGCGCTCGCCGCCGAACAGGAGCAGGCGCTCGCGACGGGCGCGATCGACGTCGGGCTGGTCTGGCATCCGCTCGGCGCGCGCGGGCTCGTCACCGGTCCGGTGCTGGAGAAGCCGCTCGGCGTCGTGCTGCCGGCCGACAGCGACCTCGCCGCGCACGAGCAGATCGACCTCGGCGACCTGCGCGACCGCGCGCTCGTGATGTTCCCGCGCGAGGCCGGCCCGGCGACCTACGACGACGTGCTCGGCACCTGCCGCGCCTACGGGTTCGTGCCGGCCGACGTGCTGCACGCCCGCCAGCGGGAGTTCGGCGTGGGGCTGGTGATGGCCGGGGACGCGATCGCGTTCTCGTTCGACGGCGAGCATGCCGGCGAGGAGGTCGTGTGGCGGCCGCTGTGGGGCAGCCCGCTGCGGATGCGGGTCTCGACGGCGTGGCGCGATCGCGCCGCCGGCAGCACGGTCGACGCGTTCACGCGCGCCGTCGTCGCGACGCTGCGCGACGAGGGCGGGTGGGTCGAGAGCCGCGCCGCGGCGCCACGGCAGCAGGGAGCGACCGTCCGCCGCCCGTCGTCGGGGGTGCTCTCGTGAGCGGGAACGGGAACGGGTCGGCGAACCGCGTGCGCGCGGCCGAGCACGCCCGGCGCGCCTTCGAGCGCGCGGGCGCGAGCGGGCACCTGCACGTCGTCGACGTCGACGACGGCGGCCGCGGCGTCGAGCTGGACGCCGGCGCGCCGGTCGCGATGGCGTCGGTCTTCAAGCTGCCGCTGCTGGTCGCGCTCTTCCAGCAGGCCGACGCCGGCGCGCTCGACCTGCGCGAGCGGCTGAGCGTGAGGGGGGACGGCGCCGGCCTCACGGGGATCTCGCAGATGCAGGATCCGGTCGAGCTGTCGCTGCGCGACCTCGCGCTGGCGATGATCAGCGTCAGCGACTGCACGGCGGCCGACGCCCTCTATGACCGCGTCGGCCAGCCCGCCGTGCAGGACTGCCTGCGCCGGCTCGGGCTCACGGCGACCTCCGTCGACGGCTGCTGCCGCGACATGTTCGCCGCGATCGAGCAGGGGACCGCGGCGCCGGCGCAGACGACGCCGCGCGACATGACGGCTCTGCTGACGGCGATCTGGACCGACACGGCGGCATCGACGGCGGCCTGCGCGGCGATGCGCCGCCTGCTGCAGCTGCAGGTGTGGCCGCACCGGCTCGCCTCCGGCTTCCCGTCCGACGACGTCACCGTCGGCGGCAAGACCGGCACGCTGCCCGGCATTCGCAACGAGGTCGGCGTCGTCGAGTATCCCGACGGAGCCCGCTACGCCGCCGCCGTCTTCACCGTGACCGAGGATGTCACCGCCACCCTCCCCGAGGTCGACGCATCGATCGGCACGGCGGCGCGCATCTGCGTCGACGCGCTGCGGCACGGCTCGTAGCGCGTCCGCATCGCAGCGTCGTCGAGCGGGCGAATGATCGCCAGGTCCGGAAGTCATCCGGCGGGGCCGGACCGCGCGCACGATACGGTAGCGGCGATGCGCCAGCAGAGCCTTTTGTTCTCCAGCGCGACACTCGTGGCGATCGTGGTCGTCGGCTTGATCGCCTCCTACGTCTATCAGCGCAGACGCAATCAGCGCGAGCGCGCCGTCGAGCTGGCCGCGGCAGAAGCCACCGACGACGATCCCGCGTTCGCGCCCGACGCCGTGCGCGAGCGTGCCGCCCAGTTGTTCGTCGACGTCCACGACGCTCGCAACCGCGGCGATCGCAGCGACCTCGCCGCGCTGCTCACGCCGGGACTGTTCGCGGAGGAGCGCCGCCAGCTCGACGAGCGCACGCGCGTGGGCTGGCGCCGTCACATCGAAGTGCTGGGGCTCGATCGCGTCGAGTACCTCGGCCTCGTGAATCGCGACGGGGAGGGCGAGGATCGCGTCACGGTCCGGATTCGGGCGAGCGTGCGCGACCAGATGGTGGAGACCAGACCTCGACCGCTTCCACCGAGGTCGCCGACCAGCATCGAGTCCGTGATGGCGTTCCTGGGCGAGTACGAGTCGGAGCAAACGGCAGACGACCTCTCGACCGAGATCGCTGAGTTCTGGACGCTCGCCAAGCACGCCGACGGAAGCGACTGGGTCGTCGCCTCGATCGAGAGCGACGTCGAAGGCAGACACGCGCTCGCCGCCGAGATCGTCGCGTCGCCGTCGGGCGACGTGCAGCGGATGGCCGACGCGTCACTGCTGGAGGTCGCGGCGCTCGACAAGCTGCCGGCAGCCTTTCGCGCCTCCGAGGTCGTCGATGTCGACTATGCGGGTGACGCGGACACAGCCGCCCTGGACCTGTCGCTGGTCGACGGCCGCTGGGCGCCGGCGGTCCTCGACGCCGCGGTGCGACGGGCGGTCGCCGCCTGGGCAGCCGCGGTCGACGGTGGCGGGCGCGACCTGCTCGACGTCGCGACCGCAGAGGCCGCGCAGGCGCTGCTGCATCCGGGCGATCCGACACGGCGCACGCGGCTGGTGATCCGCGGCCCGCGTGTGCGGCAGCTGACGATCTCGGCCCTCGATCCCACCGCGAACCCGCCGCGGATGACGGTGGAGTTCAAGGTGCGCGGGCGGCGCTACGTCCAGGACCGCAACACGGGAGCGATGCTGAGCGGCATCAAGTCGTTCGCCGTCCCGACCACCGAGCGCTGGACGCTGGCGCTCTCGGGTCCCGACGAGCGTCCGTGGCAGATCGTCGACACCGAGACCTCCGCGCATCGCATCCTGCACTGGATCGTGCGCGTGCAGAACGACGTGCGGTAGGGAACGACGCGCGAGCGGGTGCGACGTCGTCCGCTGCGGCTAGGCGACGTATCCGCGCGTCGTGTCGAACTCGCGATCGCCGTGGCGGATCGTCACGCGGGTCGGTCCGAGCAGGCTCTGGTGGATCCTCGCCTCGACGGCCGAGCCGTCGGCGAGCGCGCCGCGGAGCGTGAAGTCGCCGGCCGCCGCCGCGCGATCCTGCTCGACGTCGTCCACGCGCAGGATCCACGTCGCGTGAATCGGCCCGGTCTTGCCGGTCACCGTGACGGTCTGGCCGGCGACCTCGATCGTGTGGATGTCTCTCGTCAGGCTCATGTCACCGCAATGCCCGCGTGTCAGCCGCGCCAATCGGAGTGCGCCGGGCACCACACGCCGCGCCGGTGCGCGGCAAGCGCGTCGGAACGTCGCGGCGACCACTACGGTATTGGCCGTTCCGACCGACCGACGCCAAGGACGACCCACATGTCGAGCATCCCCACCCTCAGCGCGCGCCGTCCGCTGTTCGAAGACGTCCACGACGACTACCGCGAGAGCTTCCGGCGCTTCCTGCAGGCCGAGGTCGTCCCGCATCACGAGGAGTGGCAGGAGGCGCACGTCGTCTCGCGCGACCTCTTCACCAAGGCCGCCGAGCACGGCTTCCTGGCGATGGCGGTCGACGAGGAGCACGGGGGATCGGGCGTCGCCGACTGGCGCTTCAACGCCGTCCTCGCCGAGGAGGCCGCCTATGCGGTCGTGCAGTCGTCGTGGATGGGCCCGACCGTCCACAACGACCTCGGCCTCCCGTACGTGCTCGCCGCCGCCGACGAGGAGCAGCGGCAGCGCTGGCTTCCGGGCACCGCGTCGGGCGAGAAGATCCTCGCGCTCGCGATGACCGAGCCCGGCACCGGCTCCGACCTCGCCGGCATCGCGACGCGGGCCAAGCGCGACGGCGACGGCTACATCGTCAACGGCGCCAAGACCTTCATCTCCAACGGCATCAACGCCGACCTCGTCGTCACCGCCGTGCGCACGAGCGACGACCCGCACAAGGGTCTGTCGATGATGGTGATCGAGCGCGGGATGGAGGGCTTCGAGCGCGGCAAGCAGATCCACAAGCGCGGCCAGCACGCCAACGACACTGCTGAACTGTTCTTCAACGACTGCCAGGTCCCGGCCGAGAACCTGCTGGGGGAGGAGGGGACCGGCTTCGCGCAGCTGATGGCCCACCTGATCCCCGAGCGGCTCGGCCTCGCGGTCAGCTCGATGGCCGGCGCCGAGGCGGCGCTCGACATGACGCTCGAGTACGTCAGAGAGCGCAAGGCGTTCGGGCGGCCGATCGGCACCTTCCAGAACACCCGCTTCACGCTCGCCGAGCTGCAGACGAAGGTCGCGATCTCGCGCGCCTGGATGGACCGCACGATCGCGAGATTCGTCGAGGGCACCTGCACCGTGCAGGAGGCGGCGATGGCCAAGTACTGGACGACCGACCTGCTGTGCGAGGTCGCCGACGCCGGCGTCCAGTTCTTCGGCGGCTACGGCTACACGACCGAGTACAAGATCAGCGAGATCTGGGCCGACGCCCGCGTCAACCGCATCTACGCCGGCACGAACGAGATCATGAAGGAGCTGATCGGCCGCTCGATGGGGCTGTGACCATCCTCTGACGCACCTGAGCGGCGCTCCGGCGCTGTCCCTGCGTCGAACCAGTCGGCGGCGGTTCTGTCCAAGCGGACACCCGCTGAACCAGCACCGCCGCTTCGCCGTCGCGGACGACGTCGTCGAGCACGACGGGATGGGGGAGGAGCGGCGCCGCGCGATCGACTCCAGCCCTTCGCGCGCGAGGCGGTCGCGGACCCACGTCGCCCAGCCTTCGTGGTGCTCGATTGCGTCGAGCGTCCCCCGTCGCCCTGCTCGCGCAGCAGCCGCGCGAGCAGCAGCGTGCTGGTGCCGGAGCCCAGCTCGACGATCCGGCGGCGGCCGCCGAGCACGATCTCGTTGCAGATCGTGACGAGGGCGGAGGGACGCATCGCGCCCGAGCTCCACGGCAGGTAGCCGCCCGTGTCGAGCAGCGGCCGCAGCACCTGCAGCGCGACGAGGTCCTCCGGCGTCCACGCGACCGTGCCTTGGGCGGGGCTCATGTCGAGCTGTTTGGACGATTCATGTCGAGAACCGCCGGCCGGCTCCGCTCACTCGGTGAAGGACCGTTCTCGTGACAGCCACCTGGAGGCATCGATGAGCACCGCCAAGCCCGACATCGTCACCCCTGAGCAGTGGCGCGCCGCGCGCGACGCGCTGCTCGTGAAGGAGAAGGCGCATACCCGCGCGCGTGACGCGATGGCGGCCGAGCGCCGCCGCATGCCGATGATCCGCGTGGAGAAGGACTATCGCTTCACCGCGCCCGGCGGCGGGGACGCGACGCTGCTCGACCTCTTTGACGGCAGCCGCCAGCTCGTCGTGTACCGCTTCTTCATGGATCCGGAGATGGACGTCTATCCGGAGCGCGGCTGTCCCGGCTGCTCGATGTACGCCGACCAGCTGAGCAACCTGCTGCACCTGCGCGAGCGCGACACCCGCTTCGTCGCCGTCAGCCGCGGCGAGCAGGAGCACCTTCAGCGCTATCGCGACCACATGGGCTGGGAGTTCCCCTGGTACACGCTGCGCGACGACTTCGACGCCGACCACGACGTCGCGGAGTGGCACGGCACGAACGTCTTCCTGCGCGACGGCGACGAGGTCTATCGCACGTACTTCATCGACGCCCGCGGCGACGAGGCGCTCGGGTCGACGTGGAACTTCCTCGACATCACCCCGTACGGACGCCAGGAGGCGTGGGAGGACTCACCTGAGGGCTGGCCGCAGACCCCGCCGTACACCTGGGGCGGCTGGCACGACAAGTACGACCACAGACTCTGACGTGCTCGCCCACGTCGCAGGTATCCCCGTCGAGGAGGCGCTGATGGCCGCGCCGGCGCTGCTGGCCGGTGTGACCGTGATCGTCGGCTACGTCCGAGCGACCGCCGCGCGCCCTCGCCGCTGAACAGAGAGGAAGAGATGATGAACCCGCAAGAGATCACCGAGCTGGCAGGAGGCCGTCCATGACCGTCCTGCGCATGGAGCACATCGGCATCGTCGTCGACGACCTCGCGGCGGCGACCGCGTTCTTCGTCGCGCTCGGGCTCGAACCGGAGGGCGAGGCGTCCGTCGAGGGCGGCCCTGTGGACCGCATCAACGGGCTCGAGGGGGTGCAGGCGGACGTCGCGATCCTGAGGACCCCGGATGGCAACAGCAAGCTCGAGCTGGCCAAGTACCGCTCACCGGTCTACGAGGGCGACGACCGGCCGGCGCCGCCGGCGAACACGCCGGGCATCCGCCACATCCTCTTCGCCGTCGACGACATCCAGACGTCGCTCGCCGCCCTCAGAGCGCACGGCGGCGAGCTGGTCGGCGAGCTGGTGAACTACGGGGACAGCTACTGGCTCTGCTACGTGCGCGGCCCGGCGGGGTCCATCATCGAGCTGGCGGAGAAGATCGGCTGATGGGCGCCCCATTGTTCGGGCAGGAGCACGTCGACCGATACCGCGAGACCGACGGCGCGGAAGGCCATGACTGGCAGGGCACCACGGTGTTGCTGCTCACCACCACCGGGCGCAACTCGGGTGCCAGGCGGACGACGCCGCTGATCTACCAACGGCACGGAGACGCTTCTCACCTGCCTGGCTCCCCGCTCACTTTCAACGCCCGATAATCGATCTTATGTAAACCACTAACGGAAGACGGCCTGGCGGTCAGGCACTCTCACCACGGCCTCGCCGCCTCAGACCCGCGCACGGCCGCAGGATCCGGGTCGCGCTGTCGTGACACGACGTCGCATCCAGACGACCCACGTCCTATCGGAACTCGGTAACGCGTTCGTCCCATCCGTGAATCGGTTTCGCGGCCCTCGTACGTGCGAATTGCGAGTATCGTCGCGTTCGGCCTCCATCCGCACCGAAAGAGTCACATGACACGTTCCGGCCTCTCGGCTGCGCTCGCAGCCACTGGGATCGCGATCTTCGCCGCCCCGGCGGTCGCGTCCCCCGCGCACCCCGCTCCGTCGCGCGACGTGTTGACCGCAGCCAGTGGGAAGTCCACAGCCAGAGGGGAAACAAGACGCAGAGCGAGAGCGCCGGTCAGAGCTGCTCCCCCGTGCTGCAAGGTGGTGACGTTCCCGCCGATCTGGATCACGGACTTCCCGGGGACGCTCACCCCGGTTCAGGAGACCGGCGTCGTCGGTCCCGCGATCGGCGCGACCGACGGTGCGTACGACGTGGTGGTAACGCCCGACGGCAACCGAGCCTACGTGTCGCATCGCGACACGAACACGAGAGCGATCGTGCCGATCGACCTGACGACAGGCGCGATCGGCAGCGCGATCCCCATTCCGGGCAACGAGGTCGCGATGGCGATGGGCCCCGGCGGCAAGACCGTGTACGTGACGACCGACAATGGCATCCTCGTGCTGATCGACACGGCGACCGGCACGGTGCGATCGCAGCTCTCGATGGAGGGCAGAACGCCCGATCTCGCGATTCTCCCCAACGGCGCAACCGCGTTCGTCATCGTCAACGACGGCGTGGTGCCGGTCGACACCCGGACGCTGAAGCCCAGCCTGCGGATCCCGGTCTTCGCCGGCCTGCAGTCGATCACGATGATCCCCGACGGCACGTCCTTCTACGTCGCCTCCTCCGACCAGATCGCCGCGATTCCCACCGGCCCGAGAACCACCTACCCCGTGACGCAGTTGGGCGGCACCACGAGCTCGATCGTCGCCACTCCAGACGGCAGGCTGGTGCTGGCCGTCGTCGGCACCACGGTCGTCCCGATCGACGTCGCCGCCTTTAAGCCGGGCACACCGGTGCAGATCGGCGCGGATCCGCAGCGCATCTTCACCACGCAGGACGCCGCTTTCATTCCGCTGGCGGACTCGCACGAGATCTCGTCGGTGCTGTGGTCGCCGAGCGGGAGACTCACCCTCGGCAGAGACCTGGTGATCCCCGGGCAGGTCAACGACGCCACGGCGACTGCCGACCAGGCACCGGTCGCCCGACTCGCCGTCACTGTCGCCCCGGCCGGCAGAGCGACGATCTTCGACGCTACCGCCTCGACGACCAGATACGGCGCCTTCCGGCAGTTCGTCTGGGATTTCGGCGACGGCGCGAGAACGACGATCGTCTCGGTACCCGGTCGACCGTACTACCCGAGACACGTCTACGCGAAGCCGGGGACGTACACGGTGAGCGTGACCGCGGTCAACTCGCAGGGAACCTCGCCGGCAAAG
>DATIOB010000110.1:0-3848 GCA_035473605.1 Conexibacter sp. | reverse complement strand
GCGTGCCGCAGTCGGCGAACATGTCCTGCCCCTGATGGCCGCGACCGCCGCCGAAGTCGTTCGTCTCGTAGCGGCCGCGGTCGTGTCTGCCGCGGATCGGGAAGACGTGCTCGTCGCCGCGCTCGCGTCTCGTCCACAGCGCTCGCAGCTCGGCGCGGCGGACGCTCTCGGCGCGGAACGAGCGCGGGCTCGCGACGACAGCCGCGAACGCCACCGGCCTTGCCTCGGCGCTCGCCTGCGACGGGCGCTCGTCCCCGCCGCTCAGCACGACGACGAGGACTGCTGCGACGACGCCCGCGAGCGCCGCGACGGCGAGCAGGCGCTGCACGCCGTCAGTCGGCGGCGAGCCGCTGCTCGACGGAGCGGACCTTGTCGGCGAGCGTCTGCTCGGGCTTGTCGCGCCGCTCGTCGAGCTTGAGGACGGTGTAGACGCGCGGGATCCCCTGCTCGAACGGGAGCGCGTGCAGCTCGCCGACGACGGCGAGGATGTCGGCGGTCGCGCCCTCCAGCGACGTTCCCATCGCGTGCATCTCGTATCTCACGCGGTCCTGCTCGGCGAGCTTGCGCTGCACCGCGGCGATGTACTCGCTGGCGCTCGCGTCGGCGCGGCCGAGCGCGAGGATCGTCAGGTCGGCGGTCGCCATCTGCGGTCAGCTCTCCCGGTCGTCGTGCGAGACGTGCGCGAGCGCGACGTCCATCAGCATCCGCACGTGCCCGTCGTCGAGCGCGTAGTAGACCATGCGGCCGTCGCGGCGGTTGCGGACGGTCCGCTCGGCGCGCAGCACGCGCAGGTGCTGGGAGGTCTGCGCCTCCGTCATCCCGACCGTCGCGGCGAGGTCGCAGACGCACAGCTCGCCGGCCTCCAGCAGCGCGGTGACGATCCGCACGCGCGCCGGCTCGGCGAGCACGTGGAAGACGCGCGCGAGCTGCTGCGCCTGTTCGGGGCCGGGCATCCGCTCGCGCACCGCCGCGACCCGCTCGGGGTCGACGAGCCGCACCGCGCAGGTGTCGAGCGGGATCGGTTCGCTCATCGCTGCAAGGGTACGCGAGCGAGCACCGGAATCCCGCGCAGCCGCCCGCCGGGCTTGGCGACCAGCAGCCGCAGGCCGTAGAGGACGACGATCAGGGAGGCGCCGACGTCGGTCACGACCGCGCCCCACAGCGGCAGCAGGCCGGCCGCGAGCAGCCCCGCGGCGACGAGCTTGGTCGCGAGCGAGAAGGCGACGTTGGCGCGCACGGTCGCGCGCGTCCAGCGGGCGAGGCCGATCAGCCCGGCGACCTTGCGCGGGTCATCGCCCATCAGCGCCACGTCGGCGACCTCGATCGCGGTGTCGCTGCCGGCGCTGCCCATCGCGATCCCGAGCGTGGCGCCGGCCAGCGCGGGCGCGTCGTTGACGCCGTCGCCGACCATCGCGACGCCGTCGCCGAGGTCTCGGAGTGCTTGGGCTTTGTCGGCCGGGAGCTGCTCGGCGCGGACCGCGCCGATGCCGGTGGCGGCGGCGATCGCCTGCGCCGCCTGCGCGTTGTCGCCGGTCAGCAGGATGGTGCGATCGATCCCCAGGCGGCGCAGCTGAGCAATCGCCTCGGCCGCCTCGGGGCGCGGCGGGTCGGCGAGGCCGAGCACGCCGAGCGGAACGTCGTCGCGCGTGAGCAGGACGGCCGTCTGCCCGGCGGCGCGGGCGTGGTCGAGGGCCGTGCGGGCGGCGGCCCAGGTCGCGGCTGCGGCGCCCGCGGGCGCGTCGTCGGCGAGCGGGTCGTCGGCGGGCGGGTCGTCGGCGGGTGCGGGCGCGTCGTCGGCGAGCGCGTCGAACATCGCCGGCTTGCCGATCGCGACGGCATCGCCGCCGACGGTGCCGGTCGCGCCGAAGCCCGGCCGCGCGGCGAAGTCGGCGACGGGCGCGAGCTGAACCCCGCGCTCGCGCGCGGCGGCGACGATCGCCGCCGCCAGCGGATGCTCGGAGCCCTGTTCGAGCGCGGCCGCGGTCGCGAGCAGGTCGTCGGCGGCGGTGGCGTCGAGAGGAGCGTCATTCGAGCCACGTCCACTGTCGTCTGGATGACGCTCCTCCCCGGCGAGCGGCACGATGTTGACGACGCGCGGGCGGCCGGCGGTCAGCGTGCCGGTCTTGTCGAAGGCGACGGTGCGGATCGCGGCGGCGCGCTCCAGCTGCTCGCCGCCCTTGACGAGCACGCCGGCGGCCGAGGCGCGGCCGAGCGCGGAGACGATCGTGACCGGCGTCGAGAGCACGAGCGCGCACGGGCAGGCGAGGATCAGCAGCGCGAGCGCCGAGTAGAAGCTGCCGTCGACGCTCGCGCCCCACGCCAGCGGCGGGACGACGGCGACGAGCACGGCGAGCGCGATCACCGCGGGGGTGTAGACGCGGGCGAAGGCGTCGACCCAGCGCTCGGCCGGCGCGCGACGCGCCTGCGCCTCGGCGACCAGCCGACCGATCCGCGCCAGCGTCGTGTCGCCGGGCGCCCGCTCGACGCGGATCGCGAGCAGGCCTTGGGCGTTGAGCGTGCCGGCGAAGACGCGGTCGCCGGGAGCGACGTCGACGGGGACCGACTCGCCCGTGATCGCCGCCTGGTCGACCGCCGAGCGCCCCTCGGCGACGAGCCCGTCAGCCGGCAGCCGCTCGCCCGGCCGCACGACGACGAGGTCGCCGACGCGCAGCTCCGCGACCGCCACCTCCCGCTCCTCCGCGGCGCCGTCGCCGCAGCAGCTGTCGGCTGCGGGGGCGTCGGCGTGCGCGTCCGCGACGGCCGCGCCGGCCATCGGCAGCGCGACCGCGCCGTGCGCGTGCGGTGCGTCGCCGACGCCGACCGCGTGCGGTGCGTCGCCGACGCCGTGCGCGTGCACCGTATCCGCGTGCTCGACCCGCACCCGCGCGCGTTGCGGCGCGAGCGCGACGAGGCTCGACAGCTCGCGGCGGGCGCGCGCGACGGCGCGGCCCTCCAGCCACTCGCCGATCGAGAACAGCACGACGACGAGCGCCGCCTCCATCCAGGCGCCGATCGCGATCGCGCCGAGGCTGGCGACGGTCATCAGGAACTTGATCTCGGGCCGCCGCGTCGTCACGAGCGCGACGACGCCGGCGCGCGCGATCGGCCCGATCCCGACGAGCACCGCCGCGCCGTACAGCCATGCCGCGGGCAGGTCGGTCGCGAGGTCGACGACGACTGCGACGAGCAGCAGCACGGTCGAGATCAGCGTCAGGAGATCGCCGTGCGCCACTGCGCGGATCTGCGCAAGCGCGCCGCGGTCTGCATCGTCTGCGCCGCGGTCTGCACCGTTCGCGCCGCGCTCTGCGCCGTCCGCGCCGGCGCTCTCGTCACGCACGCTGTAGCCGAGCCGCTCCACCCGCCGCGCGACCGCCGCGCCGTCGAAGCCGCCGGGCGCGTGCTCGACCAGCATCTGGCCGCTCGTGAAGCTGACCTCGACGCCGCTGACGCCGTCGAGCCGGCCGACGGCCGCGGAGACGGTGCGGGCGCAGGAGGCGCAGTCCATCCCGTCGACCGCGACGATCGTGTGCGCGTAGTGGTGCGCGAGCTGGGAGCGGGCGTCGTCGAGCGCGCGGCGCACGCAGGCGCCCGAGCAGCGCTCGTCGTCCAGCTCGACCACGAGCCGCCCGCCGGCCTCCGCGACGGCGCGTACGCCGTCGTGCTCGCCGAGCGCGCCGCGCAGCCGCTCGGCGCAGTCGCCGCAGCCGGCGGCGCCTCTGTCCAGTTCGAGTTCGACGGTCGTCGCGCTCATACGTCCAGAGTGAAGGACATCTGCGCAGATCTCAAGATGTTGGGGAGAACGGCAGATCAGGACTTGTTCTCGTTGGCGTCCGTCACCCGCGCTCGCC
>DATIOB010000109.1:0-5550 GCA_035473605.1 Conexibacter sp. | reverse complement strand
CCTCGAGCAGCTCCGGCGGGCTCAACCAGACGTGGCTCGACGGCTCCGCCGAGTACCGCATCCAGCTCGGCTGCGCCGCGCGCGACGGCCTGCTCGCGGCGCGCCTGGCGGCGGCCGGGCAGCGCGGCGCGCGCCGCTGGTACGAGGGGGAGGCGGGGTTCGCGCGGGCGTTCGGGGGCGGGGATGAGGCGGGTCGCCACGTGGCGGCCGACGGCGACTGGCAGCTCGGCGAGCGCTGGCGGATCCTCGACGTCACGTACAAGCCGCATCCGGTCTGCGCGATCCTCCAGAGCGCGGTCACCGCGGCGGCTGGGCTGGCGCGCGAGCACGACCTCGACGCGACCGCCGTCACGGCCGTGCGCGTCACGCTCGACCCGCGCGACCGCGCCTACCCGGGCACGCTCAATCCCGGCCCGTGGGACCACGTCGCGGCGACGTTGATGAGCGCGCAGTTCTGCACGGCGCTGGCGCTGCGCGACCGCGGCGCCTCGCTGGCGGGGCTGAGCGACTTCGATGACCCGCTGCTGGCGCGGCTGGCGGCGGCGACGAGCGTGCTCGCCGACGAGCGGATCCCGCCGCTCGGCGCGCGCGTCGAGGTCGACACCGCCGCCGGCGCGACGCTCGCCGCCGAGCTGCTGCCCGACGCGGCGACCTACGGCTGGGAGTGGGAGGGCGTGCGCGACAACGCCGTGCGGATGCTGCCCGAGCTGCCGCTCGACGCGGCGCGGCTGGAGCGGCTCGCCGCCGCCGTGCGCGGCGTGCCGGAGGCGCCGACGCTCGCGCCGTTGCTGCGGGAGTGCGTCGCATGAGCGCGCTCGACCCGCGCGAGGACGGCGTCCATCGGCCCGATCCCGCGCGCGAGCGCTGGCGCGAGTCGTGGTACTTCAAGTGGTGGGACTTCGCGCAGGCGCTCGGCGGCGACACGACGATCGGCTACCGCCCGGCGCGCGGCCACTCGGGCGCGCTGAACGTGCTGTGGGGCGATGCGCTGCCGACGCTCGTCGCCGCCGAGCTGGACCACGCCCCCGACCACACGCGGCCGCACCCGGTCGCCGGTCTCTCCTACGAGCAGGAGGAGCCGTTCGGCGTCTGGCGGATCCGCTTCGACGGCCACCTCAACGACGGCGGCGGGCGCGCCGCGTGCGATCCGGCGGCGGTCGTCCCGGCCGGCGACTCGGCCGGCGTCGCGACCGTCCCGGTCGCCTACGACCTGCGCTTCGCGCCCGACCGGCCGGCCTACCGCTATCGCGAGGACCCGCAGTGGGACGGTCTCTTCGACGGCCACGTCGACGAGGTCGGCCGCGTCACCGGCACGGTGACGATCGACGGCGTGACGCGCACGATCGACGGCCGCGGCTGCAAGGACCACTCGTGGGGCGTGCGCGACTGGGCGCGCCCGCACGGCTGGCGCTGGGTCGACATGCTGTTCGGCGACGGCGGGCCGGAGCTGTCGCTGTGGCGCGCGACCTTCGACGGCGAGCGCTGGCGCCAGGACGGCGCGATCTACGCCGGCGCGGGCGCCGCCGCCGTCGCCGAGCCGATCGTCGCCTTCGAGGAGTCGGTCAGCTGGGCCGACCGCCCCGGCGCCCCGCGCCCGGCGCGCTGGGAGTTCGCCGCCGCCAGCGCATCGCACCGCCTCGCCGGCAGCGCAGAGATCCTCTGCGCCGTCCCGCTCGTCTACCCGATCCGCGACGAGCACGGCCGTCGCACGACCGCCTGGATCGACCGCTGCCGCTATCGCGCCGTGCTGGAGGACAGCCGCGAGGCGGTCGGCACCGTCGAGTTCCAGCGGCGGGTGTAGGTGGAGAGACGGCTCCTCGGTGCAGAGCGCCATCTTTCCGGTGGCCAGTGCTGAACGTTCGCGAGAGTCACAGGTGTAGTGGGTGGTGCATCGGCGGGCGCGGTCGTACTGTCGGTCGGGACGGAGGGTGAAGCGTCAAGGCGGCGCGAACGGCTGATAACCGGGAGTTCGAGGTAGTTCCTCGAATGGAGTTCGAGTCTCCCGCCCTCCGCCAATCCTTGCTGGCCGGCGGCCGGTTGCGAAGGGAGCGCGAGATCATGCGCTTGCGGGGTCACTTCTCGCCCACACGCCTTCTCGGTCGCTGGTCAGAGCGAGGTTGCATCCGACGAGCACACGAATAGAATCAAAAGCGGTTATCAGCCGTTCCGGGCTCACTACCCGCGCTCGACCCGCTCTCCGGAGCGGGTCGATGTCGTTCTGGGCGGAACCGTCGGGGTGGGGCATTTCTTAGCGAGCCTGCAAGCCGAAAGTCGACACCTCAAGTACCAACGGGACCCGCGGGCCTGACCGAAAGGCGCTGGCCTCGACGAACGCCGAGACTGCCGACTTCCTGCGCTACTGCGAATCGAACGCTGCCTCGCCACCACCCTCGCTCGCCCCGAGAATCTGTGCCTGGCAGTTTCTCTGCAGCGTCGCCAGCCAGTCCACGAGGTCAGCCTGAGCAAAGAGCATCTGCGTTTCGCCCCGGATCTGTGCAAGGCGTTCGGACATGGCACATCCAAGGGTAGGTACGAGCGCGGACGCCGCACCCTCGATCCGATACCTGAAATGCCTGAGGCGTCGCTTGCGGCCCGCCATCAAGAGGACAACCGACGCGCTTATCGAAACGATCGAGCGACACCTCGGCTGGCAGCAAGCTGACATCGAGGCTCACAATCGCGAGCTGCCAGGCTTCGCGCGTCAGGTCATTGGCACCCGGCGTCAACGGGTGCTCGCCGACCACGAGCACCTCGATGGTCTCGGCATCCCTGTTCGTCGGAGCGCTACTGCTCCAAAGACCTATGCCGCGCGCGGGATCGCCCGCCGGCCGTCGCCGATGCCACCCCAAAAGCGAGCCTTGTGCTCGACGCCGCTTGAACCCACACTCGTCGGCGAGTTCTATACGCACATTCTGGGCGTCGTCTCGGCGATGGCTCGCGGCATGGAACGCACACCGGGCGATTACGCCAGATGGGACGAGGAACAGTTGCGCGACGCGCTGCTTGTGCTGCTCAACACGCACTACGAGGGCCAAGCGACGGGCGAAACCTTCAACAAGAGCGGCAAGACCGACATCCTCATCCGTGTCGAAGACCGCAACGTGTTCGTTGCCGAGTGCAAGTGGTGGTCAGGCCCTGCTGCCTTCGCGTCGCCCGACCGAGAGGAGCCCTCAGCGCTCGACCAGCTCCTCGGGTACACGACGTGGCGCGACGCCAAGCTCGCGCTCGTGATGTTCGTGGACCGTAAAGACATGAGTCGCGTTCTCGCCACCGCCCGGGAGACGCTCGCCGCTCATCCAGCATTCGAGGATTGGCATGACGGCGCCGACGAGGGAGAACTGCGTTGCCGGGTGCGGTTGCCTCACGACGACGAGCGCCACGCCGACCTCGCGGTGGTCTTTGCGCACCTGCCGCGCGCCTAGTACGTCGCCGCGGACAGCGCGAACTCGCGCTGGGAGTTTGCCCTTTGAGCGCCGGGCTCACTGACCAGCCGGGTTCTTGATGCATGTCCCCAACTGAAGCCACCGGTTCGTCGAGGTGCGGTACTGGCGTGGCTGTAGGCGGCGCGTGTGAGCTGGGCTACGGCGTGGCCCCGCGCGGCGGCGCGACGATGCCGCCCTGCACCAGCGCCGTGACGTGGGCGCTGTAGGCCTCGACGAGGTCGGCGTCGAGCGTCGCGCCGAAGCCGCGCTCCAGCAGCGGGCGGGCGGAGAAGAGGAACTCGCAGAGGCCGACGACGGAGAAGAAGAAGAGCGTCGGGTCGAGCTCGCGCCAGCCCTCCTGCTCGCGGCCCTCGGCGAGCAGCTCGGCGTACCAGTCGCGCGCGGGCAGCGCGAAGCTGCGCGCGATCGCCTCGACGGCGTCGGGCTCGGCCGCCAGCAGGCGCTCGCCCATCAGGCGGTTGACGTACGGGTAGCGCAGGTAGTTGCGGACGATCCCCGCGACGTGGCGGCGCAGCTTCTCCGACGGCGGGATGTCGAGCGCAGCGAGCCGCTCGATCTCGTCGGAGAGCCCTTCGAGCACCCGCTCCAGCAGCGCGTCGAGCAGGCCGTCCTTGGAGCCGAAGCAGTACTTCACCATCGCGACGTTGACCTCGGCGCGGGCGCAGATCTCGCTGACGGAGGCGATCTGCCCGGCGCGGTCGAGCAGCAGCTCGTGCGCCGCCTGCAGCAGCTTCTCGCCGGTCGCCTCTGCGCTGCCGCGGGCCATGGGGCGGCATCTTCGCAGGTCGTTCCCTTGACATCAACTAAACGCTTATTTAGTGTCGCCGGGCATGAGAGAGACCGTGCGCCTCGGCTGCTGGGCAGCCTTCTGGGGCGATACCAGCGCTGCCGTCGACCAGCTGCTCGACGGTGCCGACGTCGACTACCTCGTCGCCGACTACCTGTCCGAGATCACGATGGCGCTGCTCGCCCGTGCCCGCGCCAAGGACCCCGAGGCCGGTTACGTCCCCGACGCCGTCCGCGTGCTGGCGCCGCGGCTGGCGGAGATCAAGGCGCGCGGGATCCGCATCGTCACCAACGCCGGCGCGCTCAACCCGAGCGCCTGCGCGCACGCCTTCCGCGAGGCGGCGGCCGCCGCCGGCGTCGAGCTGCGCGTCGCCGCCGTCGAGGGCGACGACCTCTCACCGCGCGGCGAGGAGCTGCTCGCCGGCGAGGCGCGCGACATGTTCACCGGCGAGCGCCTGCCCGGCCGCCCGATGACGCTCAACGCCTACCTCGGCGCGCGCCCGATCGCCGCCGCGCTCGACGCCGGCGCCGACGTCGTCGTGACCGGGCGCGCCGTCGACTCGGCGGTCGTGCTCGGCCCGCTGATGCACGAGTTCGGCTGGGCCGACGACGACTACGACCTGCTCTCCGCCGGCACGCTCGCCGGCCACGTCGTCGAGTGCGGCCCGCAGTGCACCGGCGGCAACTTCACCGACTGGGATGAGGTCCCCGGCTGGGACGAGATGGGCTTCCCGGTGATCGAGGTCCACCGCGACGGCAGCGCCGTCGTCAGCAAGCCGGCGGGCACCGGCGGCCTCGTCTCGCCGGCGACCGTCGGCGAGCAGATCGTCTACGAGATCGGCGACCCCGGCGCCTACGTGATGCCCGACGTCGTCTGCGACTGGCGCGAGGTGACGCTGGAGCAGGTCGGGATCGACCGCGTCCGCGTCGCCGGCGCGCGCGGCGGCAGACCGCCGGCGACGTACAAGGCGACCGCCACGCACGCCGACGGCTACCGCGTGATGGCGACGGCGATGTTCAGCGGCCTCGACGCCGCCGGCAAGGCGCGGCGCGCCGGCCAGGCGCTGATCGCGCGGACCGAGCGGCTGATCGCGGCGGCCGGCCACGGCCCGCTGACCGAGACCAGCATCGAGGTGATCGGCGCCGGCGACACGCACGGCCCCGACCACCGCGACGACGGCGCGACCGAGGCGGTCGTGAAGATCGCCGCGCGCCACCCCGAGAAGGCGGCGCTGGAGCAGTTCGCGCTGGAGTACGCGCCGATGGCGCTCGGCGCGCAGGGGATGACCGGCTTCTTCGGCGGCCGGCCGCGCCCGGCGCC
>DATIOB010000108.1:0-7768 GCA_035473605.1 Conexibacter sp. | reverse complement strand
CCCTGGCGATCAAGCTGCATCACTGCATCGCCGACGGGATGGGCGCGCTGGAGCTGGCATATCGGCTGCTCTGCGAGGAACCGGCCGCTCCCCCGCCGAAGTCGCCGCGGCCTTCGGCGACGACGCTCGCGGGGCTGCCGCTCGCGGCGCTGCGCGAAGGCGCCGACCTGCTCGTCCACCCGCGGCGCATCGAGCACGCCGTGCGCTCCGCTGGCGCGGGCGCCGAGCTGCTCGCACGCGAGCAGCTCGATCCGGCCCCGCAGACCAGCGTCAACCAGCCGATCGGCGCCGACCGCCGCTACGCGTCGGTGACGATCCCCCTCCGACAGCTGACGGAGATCGAGCACGTGCTCGGAGGCACGGTCACCGACGCGCTGCTGACGACCGTCGCCGGGGCGCTGGGACGGCTGTTGGCCGCACGCGACGAGGGCTGTCCCGCAGACGGGCTGCGCGCGATGGTGCCGGTCGACGTGCGCCGGCCCGACGACGTCGCCGAGGGCAACCGGATCAGCTCGCTGTTCGTGCGGCTCCCGGTCGACGTCAAGCAGCCGCTCGCACGCCACGCCGCCGTCAAACGCGAGACTGCGCGAGTCAAGCACGACGACCAGCAGGGCGGCTCCAGCGCGCTCGTCGCCGTCAGCGGGCTCGCGCCGCCGCTGCTGCACCGCACGCTCGCGCGGCTGTTCGCGACCCCTCGCCTGTTCAACCTGACCGTCACGAGCATGCGCGGCCCCGAGCAGCCGCTGCTGGTCGACGGCGCCCGCCTGCGGCAGATCCACGCACTCGTCCCGCTCGCGCCGGCGCACACCCTCGGCGTCGCGATCGTCTCGCACGCCGGCGCGACGACCTTCGGCGTGATCGCCGATCGCGACGCCGTTCCCGACCTCGACGTCTTCACCGCCGGCCTGCGCGCCTCCCACGCCCAGCTGCGGCGCGCCGCGCACCGGCGTGCCGCGCTCGGCCCCGGCGGGGCGGTCCAGTCCGCGCTGGAGGGCATCCCGGACTGAGGACCGGACGCAATGACCGCCCAACACCAACGACCAGAGGAGCACGACATGCCCGGCACCAAGGTGAGAAGCCTCGAGCACGGCATCCAGGCGACCAACGAGTGGTTCCACGAGGTCGCGGACGAGCTCGGCACCGACGACCGCCGCTACGCCTATCGGGCGCTGCGCGCCTATCTTCACGCGGTGCGCGACCGGCTCGCCGTCGACGAGGCCGCTCAGCTCGCGGCGCAGATGCCCGACCTGCTGCGCGGCATCTACTACGAGGGCTGGAACCCGAGTGCGACGCCGGCCGGCTACCGACGCGAGAGCGAGTTCCTGCAGCGCGTCGTCGCCGAGGGCGGCTACGCGGGGACGACCGAGGCCGGCGTCGCCGTCCAGGCGGCCGCCGCCGTCGTCCGGCGTCGCATCTCCGCCGGAGAGCTCAGCGACGTCGCCGCCGAGCTGCCAGCGGAGCTGGCGACGCTCGTGACCGGCTGACGCGCTTGGCCGTCAAGCCGGGGCGTGCGGGACGACCAGCACGGGGCAGGCCGCTCTGCGCACGAGCTGCGCGGTGACCTCTCCCAGCAGCGTCCGCCTGATCGCGCCCCGGCTGCGCGAGCCGATCGCCATCAGGTCGAAGTCGGCGCTGAGCTCGACCAGCGCGGGGGCGGGCTGGCCCTCGATCTGCCGCTGCTCGACCGCCGCACGCGCTGCGACTGACTCGGCGCCGCGGGCGAGGACGGCGCGGGCGTCGCCGTGCCGCTCGCGCAGGTAGGTGTTGAGGTCGAACGCCAGCGGCGGAGCGATGCCGACGTCGACGACGTTCACGAGCACGACGGTCGCTCCGTCGCGCTGCGCGAGCGCCACCGCCTGGTCGAGCCCCCGCGCGGAGGACTCCGAGCCGTCGAAGGCGACCGCGATGCGCGCCAGCCGCCGACCGTCGCCGCCGACCGCGGCGTAGCCGGGCGGGGCGACGGCGACCGCGCAGGGGGCGCCGTGCAGGGTCCGCTCAGTCGCGCTCCCGGGCCAGACGCGGCCGACGCCGTGGCGATGGCTGGCGCCGACGACGATCGCGTCGGCGTCCAGCTCGACGGCCAGCTCGTGCAGGCCGTCGGCAGGCGATGGGGCGCGCCGCAAGCGGAAGGCCGAGCGATCGAGCTGCGGCCAGCGGGCCCGCGCGCGGTCGACGGTGGCGGCCGGCGGCTGCTCGCCGTCGTGGACGGTCGCGACGACGACGGTCGCTTCGGCATCCGCGACCGTCAGCAGCGCGCGCGCCAGCGCGATCGCGTCGTCCCCGCGCTCGGAGCCTTCGTACCCGACGAGCAGCGACCGCAGCGGGCCGGTCACGCTCTCCCCCAGGCGATCGTCGCGGCGAGGTCGAGCGCGGAGAGGATCCCGCTCGGCCGTCCGCTCGCGGGCGAGACGACGACGAGGTGGCTGACGTCGTGCTCGCACATCAGCTGGGCGGCCCGCTCGAGCGAGTCGCCGGGATCGACCGTGACGATCTCGCCGGAGGCCAGCTGCGCGGCGGTCGCCGAGTCGCGCCCCGGCGCGGACCGCAGCAGGTCGAGGTCGGAGATGATCCCCCACACCAGCCGCTCACCGCCGTCCTCCTGCACGATGCCGTCGACGACGACCGAGTGGATGCGGTGCGAGGCCATGATCGCCGCGACCGTCTCGACGTCGGCGTCGGGAGCGCAGCCGATCACGCCGACGTTCATGACGTCGCCCACCGTCGCTCTCGCGAACGACGGCAGCAGACGGGGCGCGCGGTACCGCAGCAGATGCTCCATCAGACTCCTCCTTTGCGATGACGCAACGCTAGATCGCATCGCGTTGCACCACATCGGGGTTGGTGTGCTGACAGCGTCCGTAGTTCACCCCATCCGCCGGCGGCGAGCTGCCGATGACCGCCGCCTCACCCGGATCTAGTGTCGTCTCATGCCGACCCGCGAACAGGCAGCGACGCAGACCGTCCTGCGCAGCTTCACGGAGCTGTCCGGCGACGACGCCGCATGGGCGGGCGCCAAGGGCGCGGGGCTCGCCGCGCTGAGCGGCGCAGACCTGCCCGTGCCGCCCGGGTTCGTCGTCGGCGCGCCCGCGTTCGCCTCCCTGTGCGACCGCGACGGCCTCCGCGACCGGCTCGCCGCGGTGCTCGACCCGCTCGACGTCGACGACGCCGAAGCGCTGCACGCCGCCTCCGCGCGGGCGCAGGCGCTCGTCGAGCAGGCACCGCTGCCCGCCGAGATCGAGCGCCAGGTGCGGCACGCCTACGCGACCCTCGGCGGCGACTGGGAGGTCCCCGTCGCCGTCCGCTCGTCCGTGGTCGAGGCGCCCGGCGAGACGCTGCCCGCCACCGGCATGCATGCGACGGTGCTGAACGTCCGCGGCGAGGACGCGATCATCCGAGCCCTGCGCCGCTGCTGGGCGTCCCTGTTCGCCGCGCCCGCGCTGATCCGCCGCGCCGGCCTCGGTCTCCGGCAGAGCGACGCCGCGATCGCCGTGGTGGTGCAGCGCCAGGTGGAGGCGCGCCGGGCCGGTGTCGTCGTCACGCACGCCCCTGGCGACGCCGACGACGGCCGCTGCGTGATCGAGGCGTCGCGCGGACTTGGCGAGGCCGCCGCCTCCGGGGCGGTCGCCCCCGACCGCTGGGAGGCGACCAGGAGCGGGACGGTGCTCCGACGCGAGATCCGCCGCAAGAACCTCGCCGTCGAGCCGCTCGACGCGAGCGGGATCCGCACGCGCATGCTGCCCGCGGAGGAGGCGTGCGCACCGTCCCTGACCGATGCCGAGATCGCACGGATCGCCGACCTCGGCGCGCGGATCGCGCGGCTCCGCGGTGGCGAGCACACGACCGAATGGGCGCTCGACGCGGTCGGCGGGCTGTGGGTCCTGCAGTCGCGGCTGCTGCCCGGCGCGACGATCGCGCCGCGACTGCAGCCGCACCAGCCCGCTCCGAACCTGCGCGACTACGCCGCGGCCCGCCGCGGCTTCTCGTGGGCCGACGCGCGCGGCGAGCTGGACGGACTGCCCGGCGGCCGCGGGCTCAACATCGCACACGAGGCCGTCGACCGCCACGCCCGCGGCGAGCACGGTGAGACGACCGCGTTGCGGTGGATCGCCCGCGACGGCGAGCGTCGCGACCTCTCCTATCGCGAGCTGGCCGAGCGGACGAGCCGCTTCGCCAACCTCCTGGCCGGCCTTGGCGTCGCAGCCGGCAGCCGCGTCGCGTCGCTGCTGGGCCGCGTCCCCGAGCTGCACGTGACCGCGCTCGGCACGCTCAAGCACGGCAGCGTCTTCTGCCCGCTCTTCTCCGCCTTCGGCCCCGAGCCCGTCGGCCAGCGACTCACGCTCGGCAGCGTGCGGGTGCTCGTCACGACGCCGCGGCTGTATCGCCGCAGGATCGCCGACCAGCGCGAGCGCCTGCCCGAGCTGGCGCACGTGCTGCTGGTCGGCGCGCCGGACGAGATCGCCGCCTGCGGCGCGGGCGTCGCCGACCTGCGCGCGCTGCTCGCCGCCGCCTCGACGAGCTGGGAGATCCCGCCGACCGCGCCGGATCAGCCCGCGCTGCTGCACTTCACCAGCGGCACGACCGGCGCGCCGAAGGGGGCGCTGCACGTCCACGAGGCGGTCGTCGCCCACCATCAGACCGGCAAGGTCGCGCTCGACCTGCGCCGCGGCGACGTCTTCTGGTGCACCGCCGACCCCGGCTGGGTCACCGGCACCTCGTACGGGATCGTCGCGCCGCTGACGCGCGGCGTCACCGTCGTCGTCGACGAGGGCGAGCTGGCGCCCGACCGCTGGTACGGGATCCTCCAGGACGAGCGCGTCGACGTCTGGTACACGGCGCCGACCGCCGTGCGGATGCTGATGCGCGCCGGCGCCGCGGTCGCGCACGAGTACGACCTCTCGCGCCTGCGCTTCGCCGCCAGCGTCGGCGAGCCGCTCGATCCCGAGGCGGTGCGCTGGAGCGTCGAGGCGCTCGGCCAGCCGCTCCACGACAACTGGTGGCAGACGGAGACGGGCGGGATCATGATCGCCAACCTCCGCGCGCTCGACGTCAAGCCCGGCTCGATGGGCCGCCCGCTGCCCGGGATCGAGGCATCGATCCTGCGCCGCGACGACGATGGCGTCGTGCTCGACGAGCACGGCCGCGCGGTCGAGAGCGCGATCGGCGAGCCCGGCGAGCTGGCGCTGCGACCGGGCTGGCCGTCGATGTTCCGCGGCTACCTCGACGAGCCGGAGCGCTACGAGCGCTGCTTCGCCGGCGGCTGGTACCTGACCGGCGACCTCGCCCGCCGCGACCTCGACGGCTGCTTCTGGTTCGTCGGTCGCGGTGACGACCTGATCAAGTCCTCCGGCCACCTGATCGGCCCGTTCGAGGTCGAGAGCGCCCTGCTCGAGCACCCGGCCGTCGCAGAGGCCGGCGTGATCGGCGTGCCCGACGCGGTCGCCGGCCAGCTCGTCAAGGCGTTCGTCGCCGTCGCGGCCGGGCACGAGGCGAGCCCCGCGCTCGCGCGCGAGCTGATCGGCTTCGCCCGCACGCGCCTGGGCCCGGCGGTCGCGCCGCGCGAGGTCGCGTTCGTCGCCGCGATTCCGAAGAACCGCTCCGGCAAGATCGTGCGCCGACTGCTGCGCGCTCGCGAGCTGGGCCTGCCGGAGGGCGACCTCTCGACGCTCGAGGAGGGCAGATGAGCGCGTCACCGCAATCCGAGCACGCGCTGGGGCTGCTGCGCCAGCTGCTGCGGATCCGCCGCTTCGAGGAGGCGTGCGTCGAGCTGTACAGCGCGACGAAGATCCGCGGCTTCCTGCACCTCTACATCGGCCAGGAGGCGATCGCCGCCGGCGCGATGGCTGCGTTGGAGCCCGACGACGCGGTGGTGGCGACCTATCGCGAGCACGGCCACGCCCTCGCCCGCGGCGTCCCCGCCAGCGCGGTGATGGCCGAGATGTTCGGACGGGCGGAAGGCTGCTGCCGTGGCCGCGGCGGGTCGATGCACCTGTTCGACGTCAGCCGGCGGCTGTACGGCGGCAACGCGATCGTCGGCGGCGGGCTGCCGATCGCGGTCGGCCTCGCGCTCGCCGACGCGCTGCAGCACCGTCCGCGGGTGACCGCCTGCTTCTTCGGCGAGGGCGCCGTCGCCGAAGGCGAGTTCCACGAATCGCTCAACCTCGCGGCGCTGTGGCGGCTGCCGGTGCTCTTCCTGTGCGAGAACAACCGCTATGCGATGGGGACGGCGCTGGAGCGATCGGAGTCCGAGACCGACCTCGCGCTCAAGGCCGCCAGCTACGAGCTGCCGGCCTGGCCGGTCGACGGCATGGACGTCGAGGCGGTCGAGGCGACGGTCCGCCGAGCGGCCGCGATGGTCCGCGGCGGTGAGGGACCGGTCTTCGTCGAGCTGCGCACGTACCGCTTCCGCGCCCACTCGATGTACGACCCCGACCTCTACCGCTCCAAGGAGGAGATCGCCCGTTGGCGCGAGCGCGATCCGCTCACGACCTACCCCGCCCTGCTGCGCGAGCGCGGATGGCTGGGCGACGACGCGCTCGCCGCCTTGAAGGCCGAGGCCGATCGCGAGATCGCCGACGCGATCGCGTTCGCGGAGGCGGGCACGCAGGAGCCCGTCGCCGATCTGGAGCGGTTCGTCTACGCCGAGGAGCTGCCGTCATGAGCGAGACGACCGCCACGCCGACACGGACGACGACGACCTACCGTGCAGCGCTGCGCGAGGCCATCCGGGAGGCGATGCGCGCCGACGAGCGGGTCTTCCTGATGGGCGAGGACGTCGGCCGCTACGGCGGCTCCTTCGGCGTCAGCCGCGACCTGCTCGCGGAGTTCGGCCCGGAGCGGATCCGCGACACGCCGCTGTCGGAGTCGGTCTTCGTCGGCGCCGGCATCGGCGCGGCGATCGGCGGCATGCGCCCGATCGTCGAGGTGATGACGGTCAACTTCAGCCTGCTGGCGCTCGACCAGATCGTCAACGGGGCCGCGGCGCTGCCGCACATGTCCGGCGGCCAGTTCTCGATCCCGCTCGTGATCCGCATGACGACCGGCGCCGGGCGCCAGCTCGCCGCGCAGCACTCGCACTCGCTCGAGCACTGGTACGCCCACGTGCCCGGCCTCAAGGTGCTGACGCCCGCGACCATCGAAGACGCGCGCGGCATGCTCGCGCCGGCGCTCGCCGATCCCAACCCGGTGCTGATCTTCGAGCACGGCTCCCTCTACAACGCCGAAGGCGAGCTGCCGGACCCGCCGCCGGCCGTGCCGCTCGACGGCGCCGCCGTCCGCCGCGCCGGCGGCGACCTGACGATCGTCGCCTGGGGCGGCTCGCTGCCGAAGGCGCTCGCCGCCGCTCACACGCTGGCGGGGGAGGAGATCGACGCCGAGGTGCTCGACCTGCGCGCGCTGCGTCCGCTCGACACGACCGCGATCCTCGCCTCCGTCGCGCGCACCCACCGCGCCGTCGTCGTCGACGAGGCCTGGCGCACCGGCTCCTTCGCCGCAGAGATCTCCGCGCGCGTCGCCGAGGACGCCTTCTACGAGCTGGACGCGCCGGTCGAGCGCGTCTGCAGCCGCGAGGTCCCGATCCCCTATGCCAAGCACCTCGAGGATGCGGCGCTCCCGAGCGCGGAGCGGATCGTCGCCGCGGCACGGAGGACGGTGGGGCGCGGTGGCTGAGTTCCGCATGCCGTCGCTCGGCGCCGACATGGAGGAAGGGACGCTGACCGAATGGCGCGTCGCGCCCGGGGACCGCGTGCACCGCGGCGACGTGGTCGCGTCG
>DATIOB010000107.1:0-4074 GCA_035473605.1 Conexibacter sp. | reverse complement strand
GCTGATGCTGGCGATCGTCGTCGGCTACTACGTCATCGGCAAGGTCCCGCCGGCGAAGGTGCTGATCGCCGGTGCCGGCGTCGCCGGGCTCGCCGCGATCGGCGCCGCCAACAGCCTCGGCGCGATCGTGCGCGCGACCGACCCGCGTCCCGAGGTCGCCGACCAGGTCAGATCGCTCGGCGGCGAGTTCATCTCCGTCATGGAGCTGGAAGTCTCCAGCGACGGCTACGCGAGAGCGACGAGCGAGGACTACAACCGCCTCGCCGCCGAGATGTACACCGAGCAGGCCAAGGATGTCGACATCATCATCACGACGGCCCTGATCCCGGGCCGCCCGGCGCCGAAGCTGATGACCGCCGAGCAGGTCGCGCTGATGAGATCGGGCTCGGTGATCGTCGACATGGCCGCCGGAATGGGCGGCAACGTCGAGGGCTCGGTCCCCGGCAAGGCGATCGTGACCGACAACGGCGTCACGATCATCGGCTACACCGACCTCGCCGGCCGCCTGCCCGCGCAGGCATCACAGCTCTACGGCACGAATCTCGTGAACCTGATGAAGCTGCTGACGCCGGAGAGAGACGGGCAGATCACGCTCGACTTCGACGACGTCGTCCAGCGCTCGATGACGGTCGTGCGCGACGGCGAGAAGACGTGGCCGCCGCCGCCGGTGCAGGTCTCCGCCGCACCGGCCGCCAGACCGGAGCCGGCGAGAGCCGCCGAGGCGCCGGTCAAGGCGCCGCGCCCGGAGTGGGTCAGATACGCCGCGATCGCCGCCGGCCTGCTCGCGTTCGGGCTCGTCAACGCCTTCGCGCCCGACCCGCTGCCGCAGCACTTCACCGTGCTGATGCTGGCGATCGTCGTCGGCTACTACGTCATCGGCAAGGTCCACCACGCGCTGCACACGCCGCTGATGTCGGTCACCAACGCGATCTCCGGGATCATCGTCGTCGGCGCGATGCTGCAGCTCGGCGAGATGGACGACACCGCGATCCGGGTGCTCGCGACGATCGCGATCCTGCTCGCGTCGATCAACGTCTTCGGCGGCTTCGCCGTGACCCGGCGCATGCTCGGCATGTTCAACAGAGGCTGATCCATGACCATCGTCTACGGCTCCATCGACCTGCAGTCCGTCGCGACGGCCTCCTACATCGTCGCGGCGCTGCTCTTCATCCTCTCGCTCGCCGGGCTCTCGAGACACGAGTCGGCCCGTCAGGGCGTCGCGTTCGGGATCGCCGGCATGGCGATCGCGCTGCTGGCGACCTTCGGCGTCGCCGTCGAGCACGCCGAGACCGTCGCGGTGATCCTGCTGATCGTCGCGATCGCGATCGGCGCCGCCATCGGCCTCTGGCGCGCCCGCGTCGTCGAGATGACCGGCATGCCCGAGCTGATCGCGCTCCTGCACAGCTTCGTCGGCCTCGCCGCCGTGCTCGTCGGCTGGAACGGCTACTTCTCCGTCGAGAACGGCCACCACCCCGAGCTGTTCGGCTCGCTGCTCGACATCCACAACGCCGAGGTCTTCATCGGCGTCTTCATCGGCGCGGTCACCTTCACCGGCTCGATCGTCGCCTACCTGAAGCTGTCGGCGAGAATGAAGTCGGCGCCGCTGATGCTGCCGGGCAAGAACTACCTCAACATCGGCGCGCTCGCGGCGTTCGTCGTGCTGACGGTGATCTTCGTGATCTCGCCGAGCCTCCCGCTGCTGATCGCGGTCACCGTGCTCGCGCTCGCGCTCGGCTGGCACCTCGTCGCCTCGATCGGCGGCGGCGACATGCCGGTCGTCGTCTCGATGCTCAACTCCTACTCGGGCTGGGCCGCGGCGGCGTCGGGCTTCCTGCTCAACAACGACCTCCTGATCGTGACCGGCGCGCTCGTCGGCTCCTCCGGTGCCTACCTCTCCTACATCATGTGCCAGGCGATGAACCGCTCGTTCATCTCCGTGATCGCGGGCGGCTTCGGCATCGAGGCCCCGGCCTCGGCCGACACCGACTACGGCGAGCACCGGGAGATCGACGCGGCCGGCGCGGTCGAGCTGCTGACCGAGGCCAGCTCGGTCATCATCACGCCCGGCTACGGCATGGCGGTCGCGCAGGCGCAGTACCCGGTCGCGGAGCTGACCCGTCAGCTGCGCGACCGCGGCATCGAGGTCCGCTTCGGCGTCCACCCGGTCGCCGGCCGCCTGCCAGGCCACATGAACGTGCTGCTCGCCGAGGCGAAGGTGCCGTACGACATCGTGCTCGAGATGGACGAGATCAACGACGACTTCGCCGAGACCGACGTCGTCCTCGTGATCGGCGCCAACGACACGGTCAACCCGGCTGCCACCGAGGACCCGAGCAGCCCGATCGCCGGCATGCCGGTCCTGAAGGTGTGGGAGGCGCGCAACGTGATCGTCTTCAAGCGCTCGATGGCCTCCGGCTACGCCGGTGTGCAGAACCCGCTGTTCTTCCGCGAGAACACGCAGATGCTGTTCGGCGACGCGAAGACGAAGGTCGACGAGATCGTCGGCGCGCTCGCCGCCGCGGGCGTTCCGGCCTGATCCGGCGCGCCCGTCGCAATCGAGCGACGGGCGCGGCGTCGGGCCGCGCCACGGTAGGCATGGCGCGTTCGCGCGCATGGCCGAGGCCCGCTCGGGGAATCGGTGTGGCGTGCCCAGACGATTCGTCCCGCTCGCCCTCGCCGCGCTCGCGCTCAGCGTCAGCGCCTGCGGTTCCGACGGCTCCGGCTCCGACGAGCCCGATCCGCCGAGCGCGCAGGAGCAGGTCAGAGCGGTCGCGCTGAAGCTGCTCGCATCCGAGGACCCGCAGGTCGGCTGCAGACTGATGACGAGACGGTACGTCGCCGAGACGTACGGCACGCTGGCGCGCTGCCTCGCCGACGACGGCGACGACGCGCTGAGAGGCGGTCGCGTCGAGCAGGTCGTCGTGCGCGGTGCGCGCGCGACGGCGCAGGTCGAGGTGCCGCCGGCGGACGGCCTCTCGCGGATCGCCGGCACGCTCGAGCTGGCGCGCGAGGGCGGCGCCTGGAGAGTCGACCGCGGCAGCACCGACTTCCTCCGCTCGCTGCTCGTCGCCGGCGCCGGCAAGCCGGGCGACAGAGGGCTCTCGACGAGCGCGCCGGTCCGCCGCTGCATGCAGAAGCAGTTCGCCGCGCTCTCCGACGGCGGCGTCCGCCGCTTCACGCTGCTGGCGTCGAGCAGAGACCGGCGCCTGCAGCCGGCGACGCTGAGACTGGTCGAGAGATGCCAGGCCGCCGTCGCCGACTACGTGGCCGTCGAACTGGTCAGCGCGCTCAGAAGAGAGGGCCGCCCGGCGGCGTTCCTGCGCTGCATGCGGCGCGAGGTGCGCACCTACCTGACGGTGACCGGCCTCGCCACGCGCGCGCTCAGAGGCAACGCGAGCGACGCCGGGACCGCCGCGATCGGCGGCGTCGCGCTGGGGGCGCAGAGCATCTGCAGAAGAGCCACGCGGTAGCGTGCTCGCAACCTGACGGCGAACGAGAGGAGCTGCCGTGACGTTTCGCGAGGCGGTCGAGGCACGGGACATGGCGGCGGTCGAGGCGATGCTCGCCGACGACGTCGTCTTCCGCAGCCCGGTCGCGTTCAAGCCGTATCCCGGCAAGGCGATCACGGCGGCGATCCTGCGCGCCGTCGTCGAGGTGTTCGAGGAGTTCCGCTACGTGCGGGAGATCCAGGACCCGAGCGGCGTCGACCACGCCCTCGTCTTCGAAGCGAAGGTGGACGGGCTGTCGATCACGGGCTGCGACTTCCTCCGCTACGACGACGCCGGCCGGATCGTCGACTTCATGGTGATGGTGCGGCCGCTGCGCGCCGCCGAGGCGCTCGCCGCGCGGATGACCGAGCGCTTCGAGCAGATCCAGGCGGCGGCGGAGCGCTGACGGCCGCCGCGAGCGGACCTGAGCCCCGCGCGCGGCGGTTGCCGTGTTCAGCCGGTGATGAAGCCGGTTCCTCTGACGATCGAGAGCACTCTCTTCATCGAGTAGGCGACGTCGAACGGGCCGTTGGGTGTGACGCCGCTTCTGCCGGTGACGTTGCCGTTGAGCGCCGCGATCGCGCCG
>DATIOB010000106.1:0-2922 GCA_035473605.1 Conexibacter sp. | reverse complement strand
CGGCCGGAGCGGCTGCTGCTGAGCGCGCAGGTCGCGCTCGCGCGCGAGGACCCGGCCGAGGCGCGCCGGCTCGCCGGCCGCTTCCTCGCCGCCGCGACCGCTGACGTGCGACCGGTCCACATGCTCGAGGCGATGGTCGTGCAGGCGAGCACCTCCTACGAGCTGGACACCGTCGGGGAGGCGCTCGACTGGCTCGAGCGGGCGATCGCGGCGGCGGTCGAGGAGCGCTGCCGGCGGCCGTTCGCCGAAGGCGGCCGGCCGATCGCCGCGCTGCTGCGCGTGCTGGCGCGGCGCGGCTCGTCGCCGCCGTCGGGCTTCGTCGCCGAGCTGCTCGGCGAGCGCGCGCCGAGCAGGCCGGCCGGCGAGGGCGACGAGCGGCTGCTGAGCGCGCGCGAGCGGGCGATCCTGCGCTATCTGCCCTCGCCGCTCTCCAAGCGCGAGATCGCCGGCGAGCTGGGCGTCTCGGCCAACACGGTCAAGACGCACGTGAGCGCGATCTACCGCAAGCTCGCGGTCGGCACGCGCGCCGAGGCGGTCGCGCGGGCGCGTGAGCTGGGCCTGCTGAGCGGCGGCCTCGGCGCCTGAGCGCGACCTCCGCGCCTGAGCCCGCCTCAGTGGGTGTGGCCGCCCTCGGGCAGCGCCCCAGCCGGGACGCGCGCGACGACGGCGGCGGCGAGGCCGGTCGTGATCGGGACCGACAGCAGCAGCGCGATCGAGCCGACGAGCGTCGCGACGATCGGCTCGGCGAGGTCGTGCAGGTTGAGCGCGTCGACCGGCGCCGCGCCGCCCGACTGCAGCACCAGCAGCAGCGGCAGCGTCGCGCCGGCGTAGGCGAGCATCAGCGTGTGCGTCGTGGCGACGAGGTGGTCGCGCCCGACGGCGTAGCCCTCGCGGTAGAGGCGGCGCGCGCCGAGGCCGGGGTTGGCGCGCCGCACCGCCATCACCGCCGAGGCCTGCGTGACGGCCATGTCGGCGAGCACGCCGAGCGCGCCGAGCACGAGGCCGGCGAGCACGATCCCCTGCAGCGAGATCGCGCCGGCGTTCTGCACCAGCGCGCCCGACAGCTCGCCGAAGTGGCCGTCGAGCTTGGCGCTGTGCGTCGCGAGCGTCCCGATCGCGGTCGCGATCAGCAGCGTGACGGCGATCCCCAGCGCGGCCGCCGCGCTCTGCGCCGTCAAGCCGTAGGTGAGGCCGACGGTCACGAACATCACCGCCAGCGCGCCGACGAGCGCGACCAGCAGCGGCGGCTCGCCGCGCAGGATCGCCGGCACGACGAACTCGAGGATCAGCAGCAGGCTGAGCGCGAAGCCGGCGAGCGCCAGCAGCCCGCGCCAGCGCGCCATCACGACGATCAGGACGGCGAAGGCGATCGCCAGCCACAGCAGCGTCCCGCGCCGCTCGACGCCGGAGAAGACGTAGACCGCTCTGTCGCCCGGCTGCGCGATCCGCTGCACGCGCACGCCGTCGCCGGGCGCGAACTCCGACACCAGCTCGACCGGGCCGAGGTCGAGTCTGGCCTGCGGGCCGTCGTCGACCTGCACGACGATCGTGCGGCAGCGCTGCTGCGCCGGGCCGGGGCAGTCGCCCTCGCGCACGCGCACGACCTCGGCGCCGACGGTCGCGCTGCCGAAGCCGCCGCCCTGCTGCGCTCTTCTGGCCGGCGCCTCGCCGGGCCACAGCGCGAGCAGGCCGACGACGGTCGCCAGCGCCAGCAGCGCGACGGCGCCGACCAGCAGCCGCCCGCCGGGGGTGCGGGCGAAGGCCGCATGCGCCCGCCAGCCGTGGGCGTGGGCGTGGCCGTGCGCGTGCGGATCGTGGTCGCCGTCGGGCGCCGGGGCGGCGTCGTCGTGACAGTCGGGAGGTGGCGGCGCGATACTCATCGTCGTGGTCTTCGAGCACCGCTCCGCCGCTCCTACCCGCGGCCGTCGATGAACGGACGCCAGTTCCTCGCCGGCCTGCTGGCCGTGCTCGCCGTCGCGCTCGGGCTCGTCGGCGGGGTCGCGCGCTACGTCGACCAGCGCGTCGTGCAGCCCGACGCCTTCGCGCAGAGCGCGCTCGACGCGCTCGACAGAGCGGCGGTGCGCGCCGCCGTCGCCGACGAGATCGCCGCGCGCGTCGTCGAGCGCGTCCCGGTCGAACTGGTGCCGCGCGCGCAGGTGCGGCGGGTCGCCGACAGGGTCGTCGCGACGCGCGCCTTCCGGCGCACCTTCCGCGCGCGGGCGCTGGAGGCCAACCGCGTGCTCTTCTCAGGCGACGACGACGCGGCGGCGGCGACGCTCTCGCTCGGCGACCTGACGCCGGCCTTCGACGCGATCGACCCGCGCCTGGCGCCGCTGCTGGGCGACAGCGCCGAGCAGCGGCTGCTGACGCTGCGGACCGACACGCTCGGCGTCGGCACCGCCCGCCTCGGCGACGCCGCCAGCACGCTCGGCACCGTCGGCCCGCTGCTGGCGGCGCTGGCGCTGATAGCCGCGCTGCTGATTTCGCCGCGGCGCCTGGCCGTCGTGCGGATCGCCGCGCTCGGCAGCGTGCTCGCCGGCGCGCTGCTGCTGGCGGGGCTGTCGGTCGGCCGCGCGTTCGCGCTCGACCGCGCCGAGGCGAGCGCCGGGATCACCGTGGCGCAGGCGCGCGACGCGGTCGGCGCCGCCTGGGACGTCTACCTCGACGGGCTGCGCCCGTGGGCGCTCGCCGCGATCGCGGTCGGCCTCGTGCTGACCGCGCTGACGCTGCTGCCGGCCGCCTTCGGCCGCCGCGAGCGGACCTGAGCCCGCGCGCGGCGGCTGCCGTGTTCAGCCGGTGATGAAGCCGGTTCCTCTGACGATCGAGAGCACTCTCTTCATCGAGTAGGCGACGTCGAACGGGCCGTTGGGTGTGACGCCGCTTCTGCCGGTGACGTTGCCGTTGAGCGCCGCGATCGCGCCG
>DATIOB010000105.1:0-11269 GCA_035473605.1 Conexibacter sp. | reverse complement strand
CGCCGCGACGGTCGGCTTCGGCGCGCGCAACTTCTCCGACCTGGAGCGCGGCCTGAGCGAGATGCGCCGCGTCGTACGACCGGGCGGCAAGGTGGTCGTGCTGGAGATAACGACGCCGACGAAGCCGCCGCTGTCGAACTTCTACCGCTTCTGGTTCGACCGCGTGGTGCCGAACATCGGCCGCATCGCCGGCGACAGCGACGCCTACACCTACCTGCCCAGCTCGGTGCGCCGCTTCCCCGGTCCGCACGAGCTCGCCGCCACGATGGAGCGCGCCGGCCTCCAGAACATCCGCTACGTGCTCACGGCCGGCGGGATCATCGCCACCCACGTCGGCGAGGTCCCCAAGTAGCCATGGCGACCGCGGCGACGCTCGACGCCGTCGTGCGCGCTGCCGGACCGCAGCTCGGATCGCTGATGGAGCGGGTCGAGGCTCGGCTCGCCGCGCTCGCGAGCGGCTACGGCCCGCTGCTGTCGCACCACGCGGGTGAGACGATCGCCGCGGGCGGCAAGCGGCTGCGCCCGCTGCTCGTGCTGCTCGCCGCCGGCGACCCGCCGCGGAAGGCGGCCGATCGGCTGCTGCGCTCGGCCGTCGCCGTCGAGCTGATCCACAGCGCGAGCCTCGTCCACGACGACGTGCTCGACAGAGCGCCGACGCGGCGCGGCCGGCCGACGGTCTTCGCCGCCGCGGGGCGGACGGCAGCGACCGCGACCGGCGACCTGCTCTTCTCGCGCGCCTTCGCGGAGCTGGCCGCCGGCGGCGAGGCCGACGACGTCCGCGCGCTCTCGGCCGCCAGCTCGGCGCTCGCGCAGGGTGAGCTGATGCAGCGCGAGGACGCCTGGGACGTCGCCGTCCCGCTGGCGCGCTATCTCGAGCGCTGCGAGCTGAAGACCGGCGCCCTGTTCGAGGCGGCCTGCCGCCTCGGCGCGCTCGCCGGCGGCGGCCCCGCTGACGAGCTGGCCGCGTTCGGACGCGCGATCGGGCTCGCCTTCCAGCTGCTCGACGACGTGCTCGACGTCTCCGGGCCGGCCAGCCGCACCGGCAAGGCACGCGGCACCGACCTGCTCGACGGGACCGTCACGCTGCCGCTGATCGTCGCGCGTGAGCGCGATCCGGCACTGGCCGCGACCGATCTGCGTGCGCTGCGCTCGGGTGCCGACACGGAGGCGATCTGCGATCGCATCGCCGCGACCGGGGCGTTGGCCGAGGCGAAGGAGCGTGCGCTGGCCGTCGTCGCCGGCGCGAAGGCGGCGCTGCCGGCGTCGTTGCCACCGGCGCAGCGAGCGACGCTGGAGCTGGTCGCCGACGGCGTCGTGGAACGTTACGCGTAGCGCGGCGGGACGCCGCTAGAAGTCCATCGGCCAGATCTGATCGGCCGCGAGCGCCGCGACGAAACGATCGATCTCGTCTTCCATGTTGGCGCGCATCAGCCGCTGCAGATCGCGCACGAGCGCCTCGGTGCCGCGATCCAGCTCCTCGTCGAAGCTCTCGACGGCGGCCTCGGGGAAGACGCCGTTGCCGAGCCAGTCACAGTTCGGACAGTGAAGGGTGACGTCCCAGTGCGCGGCACCGGCTTCCTCCCAGGCGACAGGCGAGACGAGCTGGGACGAGCAGCTCGGGCAGACATGAAGCCCTTCGACCTGCTGTGAGGCTCTCGGCTCGCCGACGGCGTCCCGATCTGCCTCGAAGTAGAGCACGTCTATCGTCTTGCCGCTGGGAAGCACGACGCGGCGGACTGAGCGGTGATCGGCGGGGCGACTCATGGTGTGCTCTCAGAATCGACCGATGCGGCTCGCAACTTGAGTGAGATTTCCGTATGTCGATGATCCCGACCCGTTACCCTTCCGTAGGACTTCAGCGGAGGAACAAATGCCGAACATCGGCCCACTTGAACTCATCGTCGTCCTTGTCATCGTGCTCCTGA
The DNA here is from genome assembly GCA_035473605.1 of Conexibacter sp. Taxonomy (GTDB): domain Bacteria; phylum Actinomycetota; class Thermoleophilia; order Solirubrobacterales; family Solirubrobacteraceae; genus Conexibacter. The sequence goes on along the minus strand of DATIOB010000105.1, from coordinate 9,344 downwards.
TCTTCGGGCCCAAGCGCCTGCCGTCCCTCGGCAAGCAGCTCGGCGGCGGGATGCGCGAGTTCAAGGACTCGATCACCGGCAAGGACGACGACGACGAGAAGACCGACGCCACCGGGCGCCCGGCGATCACGAAGGCCGAGGCCGACGAACCCGTCGCCGCCCCGGTCGAGCAGCACGCCGCCCCCGCCACGCCCGCCGACGCAGCGCCCGAGCAGCGCGGCTGAGCCGTACCTCGTAGGCGACGCCGATGGCGACTGCCCTCAAGCCGATCGCTCACGACGATCGGCTGACGATCGTCGACCACCTCGACGAGCTGCGCTCGCGGTTGATGACGTGCGCGATCGTGTTCGTGGTCGTCTTCGCTGTCTGCTTCTGGCAGAACCACGCGCTGCTGGACTTTCTCAACCAGCCGTTGAAGGACAGCACGCCGACGGCGCAGGACACGAAGGGCAACGGCCGCCTCGCGCAGGCCGCCGCGGCGCAGGCGAGAGTCGCCAGCGGCCTCGACGCCGTCGGCGACGCCGTCAGAGCGATCGAGGCCGACCCAGGGATCGCCGACTCCACCAAGCAGGCGCTCGGGACGGCACTGCCGAGAATCCGCGCGGCGGCCGATGCGCTGCCGGACACGACGCCCGAGCGCGTTCCGATCACGACCGGCGTCGGCGAGCCGTTCACGGCGACGCTGACCGTCGTCGCCTACTTCGCGCTGCTGATCTCGCTGCCGATCCTGCTCTATCAGGCGTACGCGTTCATCCTGCCGGCGTTCAGCCCGGACGAGCGACGAACCGCGGTCCCGCTGATGATGATGGTGCCGTTCCTGTTCGTCGGCGGCGTCGCGTTCGGCTACTACATGGTGCTGCCACCGGCGATCTCGTTCCTGCAGAACTTCAACGACACCGACTTCGACGTGCTGCTGCAGGCGAGAGACTATTACCGCTTCGCCGCCATGGCCCTGCTGTCGTGCGGCCTGATCTTCCAGTTGCCGGTGGGGCTGCTGGCCGTCAACCGGGTCGGGATCCTCAGCGCGCGCCAGCTGCGTGGGAGCTGGCGCTACGCGATCGTCGCGATCGCAGTGGTGGCGGCGATCCTGCCCGGCGTCGACCCGGTCACGACGTGCATCCTGATGGTTCCGCTGCTCTTGCTGTACGGGCTCAGTATCGTTCTTCTCACGATCGCTGATCGGCGGCGGGGGGACCGCGGTGATATCGCGGCGCTGGAGCCGCTCGACAGCGATGACTCCGAGGGAAGCTGAGCAATGCTGTTCGACCTGCAGAGCCGAGGGCGCAGAACCGCCGTAAAGATCGTCTATCTCGGCCTCGCCATCCTGATCGGCGGAGGCCTCGTCCTGTTCGGCGTCGGGACCGGGACCGGCGGTGGCGGCCTGCTCGACATATTCAGCGACGACTCGCAAGACACCAGCGCCCAGGTCAGCAACGCCGAGAAGCGCGCTGCCAGAGCGGTCAGAGTCAACCCGCAGGATTCCGCCGCGTGGGCCGAGCTCGCCCGCGCCCGCTATCTGCGCGCCGGTCAGGGCGACAACTTCAACGAGACGCAGCAGACCTTCACCGAGAGCGGCCAGAGACAGCTCGGCTCGGCGGCCCAGGCATGGGAGAGATACCTGCTGCTGAGACCGGCCAGACCCGACGCCAACGTCGCGCGCCTGATGGCGCAGGCGTACGCCGCGCTCAACGAGCCGGCCGACGCGGCCGACGCGCTTGAGATCGTGACGGAAGAAGACCCCTCCAGCGCGGCGTACAGCCAGCTGGCGACCTACGCCTACTACGCCGGTCAGGACCGCAAGGGCGACCTCGCGGCCGAGAAGGCGGTCGAGCTCGCGCCCGAGCAGCAGCGCAGAGTCGTGAGAGTGCAACTGGAGAGAACCAAGAGAGAGATCCAGGAGCAGCAGGTGCAGGAGGCGATCGACAGCGGGGCGATCAGAACCAGATGACCTCCGCCTCGGGCGCGTGCTGCCGGCGCGCGCCCGAGACGACGCATTTGCGTCGGACCCTCTAGAATGCCCCGTCGGTCTGGCCGATGTGTCGACCGTTCCCGGGCCGTTAGCTCAATTGGCAGAGCAGGGGACTCTTAATCCCAAGGTTGAAGGTTCGATTCCTTCACGGCCCATCGCCTCACCGCCGCCCGCCGGCGACGGTGAGGCGCCTTACGCGCTCACCTCCGCCGACGCCGGCTCCTCGCTCTCCTTCGCCGGCCTCCCGCTCGTCGCCGTGTCATTCGCCTTCGCGCGCTGCTCGTAGGCGGCGCGCGCCGTGCGGTCGGCGCCGCCGAGCACGTGGTCGGTTCTCATCGCGCGGCCGACCGCCTCGGTCCACTTGCGCGGCAGCAACGCGCCGATCCGCGTGATCCGCCCGATCTGGCGCGGGACGAAGACATCATGGCGGGGAAACTCGAGCGCGTCGACGATCGCGTCGGCGACGTCCTCCGGCTCGACCAGCCCGACGCCGCGGCCCTTCTGCAGTCCGGCCGCCAGCTCGGTTCTGACCGGCACCGGCATCACGACGCTCGTCTCGATCCCCGTGCCGCGGACCTCGCCGCGGATCGCCTCGGTGAGGCCGACGACGGCGAACTTGGTGGCCGAGTAGGTCGCGCCACCGGGGATGCCGGCCTTGCCGGCGGTCGAGGCAACGTTGACGAGGTGGCCGGTGCGGCGCGGCAGGAAGCGGGTCAGCGCGAGCTTGGAGCCGGTGATGACACCGAGCAGGTTGATGTCGACCTGCGCCTGTGCGCCGTCGGCCGTCTCCTCGGAGAAGGGGCCGACGAGCATGATCCCGGCGTTGTTGACGAGCACGTCGAGCGGGCCCAGCTGGCGCTCGGTCTCCGCTACGAAGCGATCGAAGGAGCCCGCGTCGGTGACGTCGAGCTGGAGCGCGACGACGCCGCCGCCGAGCGCGGCCGCGGTCTGCTCGGTGACGGCGAGGTCGAGATCGCCGATCGCGACCTTTGCGCCCTTGCGCAGCAGGGCGGCGGCGGTGGCGCGGCCGATGCCGCGGGCGCCGCCCGTGATCGCCACCACCTTGCCGGTGAGCGGACGGGGTTGCTTGGCCATCTCGTGCGGTCCTCCTCGTGGGCTGAGCGACTGGCTGCCTGGCCAGTCTCCTCGGAAGCGAGCCGTCATGCAACCTGCGACCATCTCTGGCCGATGCCGACCGCCCAGCTCGCCTGCCTCGACGGCGTCGTGATGCCGGCCGCCGACGTGCGCATCCCCGCGACCGACGAGGGTCTGCTGGACGGCGACGGCGTCGTCGAACTGCTGCGCCTGCACGGCGGCCGGCCGTTTGCGCTCGCCGACCACCTCGCGCGGCTGGAGCGCTCCGCGGCGAACCTCCGCGTACCGCTCGATCTCGACGCCGTCCACACCGACGTCGCGACGTTGCTGACCGCTGCCGGCACCGGCTCCGAGCACGCGCTGCTGCGGATCGTGCTGACGCGCGGCGGCCGGCGGCTGCTGCTGACCGAGCGGCAGCCGCAGCTGCCGCCGAGACTGAGGCTCGCCTCCGTCACCTACGCGCCGTCGCGGCTGCTCGACGAGATCGTCTCGATCTCCGGCGCGCCGCAGGCGCTCGCCACGCGCCTGGCGGTCGAGCGCGGCTTCGACGAGGCGCTGCTCGTGACGCCCCACGGGCGGGTCCTGGAGGCGCCGACCGCGACGATCTTCTGGGTCGCCTCCGGCCATCTGCGCACGACGCCGCTCGCCGACCACGTGCGCGACGCCGTCATCCGCGCCCGCGTGGTCGCGCTGACCGGCGCGAGCGAGCAGGCGATCGCGCTCGACCAGCTCAAGCGCGCCGACGAGGCCTTCCTCGCCTCGACCGCGCATGAGATCGTCCCGATCGCCGGCATCGACGACGCCGAGCTGGAGGTCGGCGCGGTCACGCGCGACGTCGCCGCTCGCCTGCACGAGCTGATCCGCGACGAACTGCGGGAGGGCTGAGCGGCGATGCGCGTGCTGACCGTGATCGGCAACCGGCCGCAGTTCATCAAGGCCGCCGCCGTCTCCTCGCGTCTGCGCAGACGCGGCGAGGAGATCACCGTCCACACCGGACAGCACTACGACAGCGAGCTGTCGCAGGTCTTCTTCGACGAGCTGGAGCTGCCGCCGCCCGACCACATGCTCGGCGTCGGCGGCGGTACGAACACGGCGCAGACGGCGCGGATGCTGGCTGCGCTCGAACCGCTGCTCGCGGAGTCGAGACCGGACGCGGTGCTCGTCTACGGCGACACCAACTCGACGCTCGCCGGCGCTCTGGCGGCGGTCCAGGCCGGTGTGCCGGTGGCGCACGTCGAGGCGGGGATGCGCTCGTTCGACCGCGCGATGCCGGAGGAAGTCAACCGCGTCGTCACCGATCACCTCTCGACGCTGCTGCTCGTCCCCTCGCAGACGGCCGCGGACAACCTCGCGCGCGAGTCGGTCGCCGGACGCGTCGAGCTCGTCGGCGACGTGATGGTCGACGTCGCCCAGCTGCTGCAGCCCGGCGCCCGCGCACGTGTCGAGACGCTCGCGCCGTACGACGTCGAGCCCGGCGGCTACCTGCTCGCGACCGCGCACCGCGCCGGCAACGTCGATGATCCGGCGCGGCTTGCCCGCCTCGTCGACCTGCTGCTGGCGCTGCCGGCGCCGACCGTCTTCCCGCTGCATCCGCGCACGCGGGCGCGGCTGGAGGCCGCTGGCCTGCTGCCTGCGTTGGAGCAGGCACCGCACGTGCGGCTCGCGCCGCCGCTCGGATACCTCGACTTCACCGCGCTGCTGTGCAACGCCCAAGCCGTCGTGACCGACTCCGGCGGTGTGCAGAAGGAGGCGTACCTCGCCGCCGTCCCCTGCGTGACGATGCGACCCAGCACCGAGTGGGTCGAGACCGTCGACGCCGGCTGGAACGTGCTCGTCGACCTCGACGCCGGGGCCGCCCTGGCGGCGCTGGAGCGGACGCCCCCGGCCGAGCGGCCGCAGCTCTACGGCGACGGCCAGGCCGGCGAGCGCGTCGTCGCAGCGCTCGCGACGCTCGCCTGAGCGGCTACGGGCGCCCGATGCGGCGGACGGCGACGCCCGCGGCGCGGAAGGGCTCGGGATCGAGCGCGTCGCGGCCGTCGACCAGCGCGCGCAGCCCCGGCAGCTGCGCCGGCGTCAGCGCGCCGTACTCGGCGTGGTCGGCCTGCAGGATCGCGCCGTCGACGGCGCTGCCGTCCCACGGCTCGAAGCCGAGCGACCGCAGCTCGTCGTCGCTGTAGAGCGGATCGGCCGCCAGCGGCGTCGCGCCGGCGTCGCGCAGCGCGTCGCGCAGCCCGAAGGCGCCGGAGAAGGCCGTCTCGCGCACGCCGCCGCGATAGGCGACGCCGAGGATCAGCACGCGCCTGCCGTGCAGCCCGCCCAGCTCGGTCTGCATCAGCCCGACCGCGTAGGAGGGCATCTCGCCGTTGACGCGGCGCGCGGTCGCGGGCAGCTGCGCGGCGGCGTCGCCCTGCAGGTAGAAGTGTGGATAGACGGGGATGCAGTGTCCGCCGACCGCGACGCCCGGGCGGTGGATGTGGCTGAACGGCTGGCTGTTGGCGGCGTCGATCACGCGGCCGACGTCGACGCCGAGCGCGTCGGCATGCTGGGCGAACTCGTTCGCGAGCGCGATGTTGACGTCGCGGTAGGTCGTCTCGGCGAGCTTCGTCAGCTCGGCCGCCTCCGCGGAGCCCATCGGCCACACCTCGGCGTCGCCGCCGATGAAGCCGCGGTACAGCTCGACGCCGCGCGCCTCGCCGGCCGCCGAGAGGCCGCCGACCAGCTTCGGGTAGGTGTCGAGGTCTCTGAAGACGCGGCCGCTGTAGACGCGCTCAGGGCTGAAGACGGTGAAGAAGTCCAGCTCCATCTCGAGGCCGCTGCCGTCGGCGAGCGCCGGCGCGATTCGCTCACGCGTCGTGCCGGCGGGGACGGTCGTCTCGATCGAGACCGTCGTGCCCGCTCTCAACCCTCTGGCGATGTCGGCGACGACGCTGTCGAGGATCGTCCAGTCCGGTCTGGCGGCGGCGTCGACGATCAGCGGCGGCACCGCGATCACAAGGTCGGGGCCGTCTGCCACAGCCGCCGTCGTGTCGGTCTGGGCGCGCAGCCGGCCGTCGCCGACGACCTCCTCCAGCGCGGCCTTCAGCCCGGTCTCGCCCGGGAACGGCTCCTCGGCGCGGTTGACCAGCTCGCAGACGGTCGCGTTGACGTCGCAGCCGACGACCTGATGGCCGGCGCGGGCCGCGTGCACCGCGAGCGGGAGCCCGATCTTGCCGAGCGCGACGACGACGACCTTCATGGCGCGACCTGGACCGACTGGCCGCTGCGGGCGCTCTCCAGCACCGCTTCGGCGGCGCGCACCGCGGCGAGACCCTGCGCGAGCGTCACGACCGGCGCGTCCGGGTCGCCGGCGACGAGGTCGCGGAACGCCTCCAGTTCGCTGCGGATCGGCTCGCTGCGCGCCAGCGCGTAGCGGGTCGCGTTGCCCTCGGTGACACCGCGCAGCGCCTGCGAGCTGCCCCAGTCCGAGGTGACGGTGCCGTTCTCGTAGAAGGTGAGGTCGGCGGTGACCGTCTCCGCCACAAGCATGCCGCGATCGCCGAGCACGCGCGTGCGGCGCGTCTTCGTCGGCGTCAGCCAGTCGACGATCGTGTTGAAGGGAACGTCGGTCGTGAGGCGGCCGTTGACGAGCACGAGGTCCTCGTGGGGGCGGCCGGTGCGGTGCGCGGTCTGCGCCGCCACCGTCGCGATCGGCGCGTTCGCGACCCAGCTGACGATGTCGAGGTCGTGCGTCGCGAGGTCCTTCACGACGCCGACGTCGCGGATCCGCTCCGGGAAGGGGCCGACGCGCTCGGTCGCGACGAGGAAGACGTCGCCGAGCAGGCCCTCGCCGAGCTTCTCGCGCAACGCCAGCAGCGAGGGGTTGAAGCGCTCGACGTGGCCGACAGCGGCTGCCAGGCCGCGCCGCCGCACCGCGGCGATGATCAGCTCGGCGTCGTCGGTCGAGGCCGCCAGCGGCTTCTCGATCAGCATGTTGACGTCGGCGGCGGCGAGCGCGAGGGCCGCCGGGAGGTGCTCCTCGGTCGGCAGCGCGACGATGGCCATGTCGAGCGGGCCGGCCTCCAGCAGCGCCTCCAGCGTCGGGTAGACGAGCGCGGGGTCGCGCACAGCGCCGTGTCTGTCGCCGGCCGGGTCGACCGCGCCGGCAAAGGTGATTCCCGGCAGCGACTGCAGGATGCGCGCGTGATGGCGGCCCATCATGCCGAGGCCGAGCACGGCGGCGCGGAGGGATGCGGAGGAAGATCGCGTCATGGGGCCGGGCGAAAGGGTATCTGCCCGCCGCCCCGCGCCCCTCCGCGCCCGCGCGACGACGCTCGTCGCCGACGGCTTACGCTTACGCGATGACCGCACCAGGCCTCGTCCTCAGCCCGACCGCCGAGATCGGCGAGGGCGTCCGCTTCGGCGCCAACGTCGTCGTCCACGACGGCGTCGTGATCGGCGACGGTGTCACGATCGAGGACGGCGTCGTGCTCGGCAAGGGGCCACGCCTGGCGCCCGGATCGGCCGCCGCAGCAGCGGGCGGCGGTCAGCCGCTGAGGATCGCCGAGGGCGCGACGATCTGCTGCGGCGCGATCGTCTTCAACGGCGCCTCGATCGGCCCGCGCGCGATCGTCGGCGACCAGGCCTACGTGCGCGAGCGCGCGACCGTCGGCGAGCGCAGCGTGATCGGGCGCGGCTCGGCGGTCGACAACGACGTCACGATCGGCGCCCGCGTGAGAGTGCAGACCTCGGTCTACCTGACCGCCTTCTCCGTCGTCGAGGACGACGTCTTCGTCGGGCCGTGCGCGATGACGACCAACGACGACGCGATGGGTCGGATCGCGAAGGGCGCACCGTTGAGAGGGGCGACGCTGCGGCGCGCCTGCCGCATCGGCGGCGGGGCGGTGCTCGTGCCGGGCGTCGAGGTGGGCGAGGAGGCGTTCGTCGCCGCCGGCGCCGTCGTCACCCGCGACGTGGCGCCGCGGGCGGTCGTGATCGGCGTCCCCGCGCGTGTGGTGCGCGAGGTCCCCGAGGAGGATCTGATCGAGCGCTGGCGCTAGCCGGCGGCGACGGTCTGGCCGGGCGCGGTCGCGAGACCGGCCTCGGTCCACATCGTCTGCTCGCGGCCGGGGCCGACGGAGATGAGCACGATCGGCACGCCGATCGCCTCCTCCATGTAGCGCAGGTAGGCGCGCGCGTTCTCCGGCAGCTCCTCTTCGCTGCGCGCGTCGCTGATGTCCTCGTCCCAGCCCGGCAGCTCGACGTAGTCGCCGGTCGCGTGGTGGAGCACCGTCTGGTGGTACGGGAAGGTGTCGAAGACCGCGCCGTCCTCGCCGCGGTATCTGACGCAGACCTTGATCGTGTCGAGGCCGGAGAGGACGTCGAGCTTGGTGACGACGAGCGCGGTCAGCGAGTTGAGGCGGGCGGCGTACTTGAGCGCGACGAGGTCGAGCCAGCCGATCCGGCGCGAGCGGCCGGTCGTCGTGCCGAACTCGCCGCCTCTTCTGCGCAGGTCCTCGCCGATCTCGTTGTGCAGCTCGGTCGGGAAGGGACCGGAGCCGACGCGCGTCGAGTACGCCTTCGCGATGCCCCAGACCTCGTCGATGTCCTTCGGGCCGACGCCGCTGCCGATGCAGGCCGCGGCGGCGATCGGGTTCGACGAGGTGACGAACGGATAGGTGCCGTGGTCGATGTCGAGCAGCGCGCCCTGGGCGCCCTCGAAGATCACGATGTCGCCGTTGTCGAGCTTCTCCCAGACGAGGCTCGTCGTGTCGGCGATGTACTCCGACAGGCGGCGGCCGTAGGCGAGGTACTCCTCGGTGATCGCCTGCAGGTCGAGTCTCGGATCGCGCGCGAAGGGCCGCAGCGCGAGCCGCTTCGGCTCCAGCGCCGCGACGATCTTCTTCTTCAGGATCTTCTCGTCGAGCAGGTCCTGCACGCGGATGCCGATGCGCGAGGCCTTGTCGGCGTAGGCGGGCCCGATGCCGCGGCGGGTCGTGCCGATCTTCAGCTTGCCCAGTCTCGCCTCGCCGGCGTCGTCGAGCATCATGTGGTACGGCATGATCATGTGGGCGTTGGCGGAGATCCGCAGCCCGCTCGTGTCGACTTGGCGCCTGCGCAGCTCATCGAGCTCGTCGGTGAGCACCTTCGGGTCGATCACGACCCCCGTTGCCGATCACACAGGTCTTGCCGGGATAGAGGATTCCCGACGGCATCAGGTGCAGCTTCCACGTCTCGCCGTTGCGGACGATCGTGTGGCCGGCGTTGTTGCCGCCCTGGAAGCGGATCACCGCATCCGCCCGCT
>DATIOB010000104.1:0-4458 GCA_035473605.1 Conexibacter sp. | reverse complement strand
GGGCATCTCGGGCGTCGACGCGGTCGGCAGAGCGAGCGTCGAGGTGCCGTACGGACGTCCGAGCGCGCCGCCGATCCCGGCCGCGCCCGGCGTCACCGTCGACACCGCTCCAACGGCGAGCTTCGCTGAGCCGTTCGACGGCGAGGCCGTCGTCGGCGAGAGCTTCGTCCCGACCGTCTCCGCAAGTGACGACTTCGGCGTCAGATCAGTCGAGCTGACGCTCGACGCCGAGGCCCCGCAGCTCGCCACGCTCGCGCCGTACGAGTTCGGCGGCGGCTGGAGACCCGACTACGACGAGATCGGCCAGACGCACACGCTCTCGGCGAGAGTCGTCGACTCGGCGGGCAACGAGACGGTCGTCACGGGCGACTTCGAGGTCGTCGCGCCGGCCGGCTACGAGGCCGCGCAGGTCGACGCCGACGCGCTCGACGCCGGCTCGGTCCTGCTCGGCGCGACCGCCGACAGAACGGTCACCGTCACCAACAGCGGCGAGAACCCGGTCACGCTCACCGCGCTCGACCTCTCCGGGACCGGCTTCGCGCCGGCTGGCGGCAGCTGCGTCGCAGGTGCCGAGCTGGCGGTCGGCGAGAGCTGCACCGTGACCGTGCGCTTCGCCCCGACGGTCGCCGGCGCTGCGAGCGGCACGCTGTCGATCCCGTACACGGCGATCGGCGCCGGCGCACCGCTGGCCGTCACGCTCGGCGGCACCGGCGTGACGCCGGAGCCGGAGAGAAGAGAGCCGGAGCAGAGAGAGCCGGAGACGAGACAGCCGGAGACGCCCGCCGTCGTCCCGCCCGTCACCCCGGACCCGCCGGTGACGCCGGTGACACCGCCGAGCGCTCAGCCGACGCCCGCCGCCGCCCTCGCCGTCACCTTCCCGAGAGCGGTCAAGGCCAGCAGAAGCGGCGTGCTGACGCTCGCGACGCTGCGCAACAGCGGCACCGCCGCCGGCACGGTCAGGGTGACCGGCACGCTGGTCGTCGGCAGAGCGAGATTCGCGATCAGAGTCACCAGCAGAGTCGCCGCCGGCAAGCGCGTGACGCTGTCGGTGAGACTGAGCAGAAGAGCGCGCCTGGCGCTCAGACGCCGCGGCGGCACGCTGTCGCTGAGAGTGACCGGAGTCGGCGCGAGAGCGCTGACGCGCAGAATCACCGTCAGACGCGGCTGACCCCGGCCGGCCGAGACGACGCAGTGACGAGAGCCCCGCTTCGGCGGGGCTCTCCTCGTTCCGGGCCCGCGCGGCGCGGCGCGCGGCGTTCTATCTGCGCTTCAGCAGCGACGGCAGCTTGGCGATCCCGCGCGGGATGTCGCTGCGGGCGTGCTGGAGCGCCTGCTCGAGCGCGTCGGCCGCGTTCTCGTGCAGGCTCGGCCCGTGGCCGACGAGGATGTGTCTGGGCTTGAAGCAGCGCAGGCTGTACGGCGGCGTCAGGCGCAGGAAGGCGTGCACGCCGAGCGGCCGGCCGAGGCCGAAGTAGCCGGCGGTGCCGACCGCCTCGGGCACGATCAGCAGCTCCTGCTCGGGCCACCACAGCACGGCCTCGTGCCACCACGGGCGGTCGATCAGCCGCGTCACCTGGAAGGGCGTGCCCTCCAGCGTCTCGGGCAGTCTCAGCAGCGGCACGCCGAGCCGTCTGGCGACCGCGGCGCTGTCGCGGTTGTGGCGGTCGAGCAGCTGGATCACGCCGGCCGGCTCGCCGAGCGCGGCGGCCCGCTCCAGCGCCGGCTCCCACGCGACCGGGTCGATCAGCCAGCAGCGGCCGTCGTCGGCGACCGCATGCGACGCGCGCTCCATCTGCTCGTCGACGACCCAGGTGAAACCCGCGTCGAACTCGTTCGAGATCCTCGCCTCCATCGGCACAGCTTGTCAGACCGGCAGCGGCGGCCCCATCTTTGGACATCGGGACATGGAGACCGGGCCGTCCGGCGACGAGACTTCCCCCATCGCGCGCAGGCCCCGCGCGCGTTCTCAGCGCCCGTCCCCCGCTCGTCCCCCCGCAGGTGTCATGACCCCCCAGCAGACCTCCCTCCGCCGGCTCGCCGCGCTCGGCGATCCCGTCCATCCCTTCACCGCGCTGCGTGACTTCCACGCCGACGTCTTCGACGCGGTCCTGTGGGACCACGACCTCGCGCGCGTCGCCGAACTGACGGCCGCCGCCGTCGGCGCCCCGGTCGCGATCGTCGTCCCCCATCTGCAGATCGCGCACGTGGCGCCGCGCGCCGACGGCGCGGTCGTCGCCGCGATCGCGCGGCACGTCGGCGAGCGCATGCGCGGCCGCCCGGCGAAGGTGCCAGAGGGCGTGCTGGCGGAGGCGCCGATCGCACGCCGTGGCGAGCCGCTCGGCGCGATCCTGATGCTGAGCGGCGGCGCCGAGGCCACCAGGCCCAGAGCGGCGCTCGACTTCCTCCACGTCGCCGCCACCGCCACGCTCACGCGCGTCGCCGCGATCGAGCTGCGCGCGGCGGTCGAGCAGGACCTGCACGGTGCGCTGCTGGGCCAGCTGCGCGACGGCGAGACGCTCGACCCGCAGCTGCTGGCGCAGCGTGCGCTGCGGCTCGGCTGCGACCTCGCCGAAGGCGCCGTGGCGCTGTGCGTCGAGCCGGCGCAGGGTCAGCAGCGCAACGTCGCGCTGACGATCGCGCAGGAGCTGCCGGGCGCGCTCGTCGAGCATGCCGGCAGCCGGCTGTTCGCGCTGCTGCCGCTCGACGGCGGCGCACGCTCGCTGGAGCGGGTGCGCGAGCTGGTCCAGCGGCTGCAGCCGCTCGGCGTCGCCGGCGCCTCGCGCCACTGCGCGGCGGTCGGCGAGCTGGGCCAGGCGCTGGAGGAGGCCGAGCTGGTGCTCGACGTCGTCGCGCTCTCGGACGCGACGATCGACGCCGACAGGGTGATGAGCGGCACCTACCGACTGCTGTTCCGTCTGCTGGCGACCCACCCCGGCGAGGTCTCGGCGCTGTTCGAGGGGACCGTCGCGGCGCTCGTGCGCTACGACGAGCACCACCGCACCGACCTCGTCGCGACGCTGGAGACCTACCTCGAGCTGAACGGCAACATGAACGCGACCGCCGCGCGCATCTACGCCCACCGCCACACGGTCGCGTACCGGCTCGACCGCATCCGCGAGCTGAGCGGGCTCGACCCGGCCGACGGCGAGGACCGCGAGCGGCTCGGCCTCGGGCTGAAGGCGCACCGGCTGCTGAGCCGCGACAGCGGGCGCGGGGCGGCGGCGTAGGGGCGGCGCCGCGGCTGGCCGGCCGCCGCGCCGCGTGTGCCTCAGGCGCCGCCGGCGTACTCGTGCGCGCTGCGCCACTCGCCGGCGTGCGCGCCCTTCAGCCACACGACGACGCGGCACTCGGGATCGCCGAGCGCGATCCGCTCCTCCAGCACGACGCTCGCGCCGCCGGTGTTGCGCGCCGCGATCCCGCCGAAGACGCTGGAGGTCATGCGGCAGAGGCCGGGCGCGCGCTGCACGACGTCGCCGAACGGGCAGGACCGGTTGCCGAGCACGATCCGCTCCTCGTCGGCCTCGATCACGTAGAAGTCGCCGTCGATCGCGGCCTTCAGGCGCACGTACAGCTCGGCGATCTGGCGCGGGCTCAGCTCGCCCGCGATCCCCTCGACGCGGCGGTACTCGTCCTCCATCCGCCCGCCGACGTCGGCGCCGACCTGTGCGATCGCGGCCTCCGCCGCGTCCGGTCCCTCGTTGCGCTCGACCGCCTCGGCGAGCTGGACGACGAGCGCGCGCAGGAACGACTCCTTGCCGAAGCTGCCGTCGGGCCGCACCTCCTGCGGCGTCGGCAGCGAGCCGGCGCGGCGGCTCGGCGGGTCGAGGTCGCGCTCGGCGGCACGCGTCACGGGCAGCTCGACGGTCACCTTCGAGCCGCCGGCGCGCTTCGCCGCGACCGTCATCCAGCCGCTGACGTTGTGGACGATGAAGAGGCCGCGGCCGCCGCCCTCGGCGAGCAGGTCGGTCGGCAGCGACGGCGCCGCGTCGAAGCCGCTGCCGAGGTCGTGGACGGCCAGCACCGCGCGCGCCGTCGACCAGTCGAGGTGGGCCCACGCCGGGCCGAGCGCGTGCAGCACGACGTTGCTCAGCAGCTCGGAGACGGCGACCTCGGCACCGGCGAGGTCGGACCCGGGCACGGCGTGCCGGCGCAGGTAGTCGCCGATCTCCCGCCGGAGTTCGGAGACCGCATCCGGATTGCTTCCGTCGAGGTACCAGTCCACGCTCGTGCCGCCCCCGCCACCGCGCATCCGCGCGTCGTTGCGAAGCGAACAGTGTAAGGAACGGATCCGGCGCTGTCAGCCGGGCTGTCCGAGCGCGAGCGGCGCTGGCGCACGGACGGCATAGTCGGCCAGCTCGACGGTCTGCGTGCGGCGGCGGTAGTCGAACGTCTGCCCCGGCCACAGGGTGCGGTTGCGACCGCTCTCGTCGAGATACCAGCTGGCGCAGCCGCCGGTCG
>DATIOB010000103.1:0-12114 GCA_035473605.1 Conexibacter sp. | reverse complement strand
CACGCGGCTGGTCGCCGCGGGCGGGACGATGCTCGGCGGCATCTACGACGGCGAGCCGGGGATCGACCGCGCGCTGAAGGTCGCCTCCCCCGCCGGTCACGTCTACAAGCTCTTCTGCGGCATGGAGACGGTCGCGCCGCCGCCGCCCGGCGACCGGCCGCTGAAGTTCGAGCACGTCTCCACCAAGGTCCTCAACCACCGCGCCGAGGAGCGCTTCCTCACCCGCGGGCTCGGCTTCCGCTGCTCCGATCGGATGGGCTTCCTCGCCTCGTGGTGGCACTGCGACGAGGACCACCACGGGATCGCGCTGACGCTCGCCCCGCGCGCCGAGCTCTCGCACTACGCCTACACCTTCAGCGACCTCGGCGCGCTCGGTCGCGTCGCCGACCGCCTCAAGGCGGCCCGCGACGAGAAGTGCATCTGGGGGCCGAGCCGGCACGGCCCCGGCAACAACCAGTTCCTCTACTTCCACGACCAGGACGGCGCGATGATCGAATGCTGTGCCGAGCTCGCCCAGATGCAGGCCGGCCGGTACCAGCCCAGACGCTGGTCGATGCACCCCGGCACGATCAACCAATGGGGCGCCCCGCCCCCACCCCGCTTCCTGCTGACCGGCGTCCCGATCGCCCCTCCCCAGCCGGGAGCGCCGCCATGGGCGGTCGGCAACGGCCGGCCGGCCGAGACGACGACCGCGGGGGTGCGGGCATGACCGCGACCGAAGAGCTGCTGTGGCCGTACGCCGAGGGCCCCGACGACCTCCCCGCGATCGAGCAGATCCCGCTCGCCCAGCGCGGCCTGCCCGCCACGACGCACGAGCTGCTGCGCCGTGCCGCGGCCCGCTGGCCTGACCGGCCGGCCGTCACCTTCCTGCCCGACGCAGAACGCTGGGAGCAGCCCTCGACGCGCACCTTTGCGCGGCTCCTCGACGACGTCGAGCAGGCCGCGCGCGCGTTCCGCGCGCTGCGCGTCGACCGGCAGACGCCGGTCGCGCTCGTGTCGGTCAACTGCGAGCAGATGCTGACCGCGCTGCTGGCCGCCGAGGTCGCCGGCATCGCGGCGCCGATCAACCCGGCCCTCAGCTTCGACCACGCGCACGCGCTGCTGCGCCGGCTGAACACGCCGGTCATCGTCGCCGCCGGTCCGGAGCTCGACCCCGACGCGTGGACGCTCGGTCGGCGACTCGCCGCCGCGACGCCGTCGGCCGTCCTCCTGGCACTGCGTCCGACCGCCGCGAGCGGTCCCCCGCCGCAGTTGGAGCCGATCCCGGACGCCTTCGTCGGCTGGTTCGAGCAGGCCGTGACGGACGCGGGTGCCAGCGCCACGCCGCCGGAGCTTCCTCCCGCGGACGCCGAGGACCTCGCGAGCTGCCTGCACACCGGCGGGACGACCGGGACCCCCAAGCTCGCCGCCCGCACCCATCGCAACGAGATCAGCAACGCCTGGATGGTCGCCGCGGCGACCTCGCTCGACGCCGACGTCAGCGGCTTCGCCGCGCTGCCGCTCTTCCACACCAACGCGCTCGTCGTCACAGCGCTGGCGGCGCTGCTCAGAGGCCAGCACGTCGTCTGGGCCGGTCCGCTCGGGTACCGCGACGTCCCGCTCTACGGCGTCTTCTGGAGACTCGTCGAGCGCTATCGGATCGGCGCGATGTCGGCGGTCCCGACCGTCTACGCCGTGCTCGGACAGGTGCCGGTCGACGCCGACATCAGCAGCCTGCGCTACCCCGTCGTCGGCGCCGCGCCGCTGCCGGCCGCCGTCACCGATGCTCTCCGCGACCGCACCGGCCTCGACCTCTGCGAGGGCTACGGCCTCACGGAGGGCACCTGTGCCAGCGCCCGCAACTGGCCGGGCGCGATCCGCCCCGGCAGCGTCGGACAGCGAATGCCGTATCAGCAGATCCGCGCCGTCGAGATCGACGAGGCCACCGGCGACTGGCGCTTCCTGCCCGACGGCGAGATCGGCACGCTCGCGATCCGCGGGCCCAACGTCTTCGCCGGCTACCTCACCGACGGCGACCGCGGCGGAATCGTCGCGGACCCCGGCGACAAGGTTCGCGACGGCTGGCTCGACACCGGCGACCGCGGCAGCGTCGCCCCCGACGGCTACGTCACCCTCGCCGGCCGTGTCAAGGACCTCATCATCCGCGGCGGCCACAACATCGACCCCGCCGTGATCGAAGACGTCCTCCTCGACCACCCCGGCGTCATCGCGGCGGCCGCCGTCGGCCGCCCCGACCCGCATGCCGGCGAGGTCCCGGTCGCCTACGTCCAGCTCGCCGCCGACGCCACCGTCACGACTGACGAGCTGCGCGCCTGGACCGCCACCCGCGTCGCCGAGCCCGCCGCCGTCCCCAAGCACGTCGAGGTCGTCGACGAGATCCCGCTCACGATCGTCGGCAAGCCCTACAAGCCCGAGCTGCGGCGCCGCGCCGCCGAGCAGGCGGCGCGCGGCGCGCTGCACGGGCGGGCCGACGACGTCCGCGCCCACCTCGACGACGGCGAGATCGTGATCGAGCTCTCCGGCGTCAGCGAGGAGCACGCTCGCGAGGCGCTCGGCCCATATCCGCTCAGGTGGCGGCTGACGGGGCTTTGACTCAGCCCGCCGGCCAGCCGATGCGGATCGAGTAGAGGCGCCCGCCGCCCCGCCGCGGCGGGCCTCAGCTCAGCCGCCCACCGGCCAGAAGTAGGTCCCGGCCGCCACCGCTGTCGGCGCGGCGAACGCGTTCGCGTCGTACTTGTCCGCGTCGAGGTCGCGCAGGCGGCGGGACCAGCCGTCCGGGTACGGCTTCGTCGCGTCCTTGAAGTCGATCCGGTGCAGGTACTCCGCCCAGCTGAAGCCGCTGCCGATGTCGCAGGCGCGCGAGTCGGTGCAGTTCAGCTGGACGGCGTCGGGGCCGATCCAGAAGAAGCCGCGCTCGTCGTCGGGCGTGTTGATCGGGGCGCGCGAGATCGTCACGCCGCTTCTCTGCTCCAGCCAGCTGAGCGGCGTCTCGCCCGACCAGCCGTTCACGAGCGCCTTCAACTGGTCCTCGGTCGCGAAGCCGACCGCCGGGCTCGGCGTCGGGCGGGGGTCGCAGAACTTCGTCCGCCGCCCGTCCCGGCTGGTGCAGGACGGCTCCAGCGACGCCCCCGTCACCCACGTCGACGGGCCCCACAGCAGCATCTCGGGATGGTCGCCGTCGGTGCGCAGGTCGACGAAGTGGCCGGCGGGGACCGGCGGCTTCATCAGCGTGCGCTGCTGCTCGATGTTCGCGCTGATCTTCTCGACGACGTCGGCGTTGATCGCGGCCGGGCTCGTCGCGGGCAGCGTCATGCGGTAGTTGCTCAGCAGGATCGCCATCTGCAGCTGGACGAGCTGATAGGAGTCGAAGACGGCCTGCACCGCCGCCGAGCTGTCCGGCGTGAAGAACGGCTTGCGCGAGCCCATGTAGGCCGAGGCCGACTGCAGCAGGCCGTAGGCGTACGGGCCGGGCGAGTTGAGCTGGGCGTCCAGCTCGGCGTCGGCGAAGCCGTTGGAGACGAGCTGCTGCTTGATGTCGGAGCCGAGGTTGGCGGCGTACGCGCTGCGGCCCGGGTCTCTCGGGTCCATGCTCGTGAGGAACGCGAGGTGCTCCATCAGCGTCTTGACGTCGGCGACGATCGGCGCGACGCGCGCGGCCTTCTGCGCGTAGTCGCTCTGCGCGGTCGCCTGGATGCCGCCTTCGACGAGCACCTTGAGGTCGGTCAGCTGGCCCTGGATCACTCTCAACTGTTCCAGGATCGCCACCTGGGGCATCAGGAAGTCGGCGAACCCGTCGAGTCCGATCGCGTGCAGGAGCTGGCTGGCCGCGTACATCGCGCCGCCGCCCGCCACGCCGCCCAGGAGTCCGGTCCCGAGGTCTTTCAGGCCTCTCTTGACCAGCTCGGAGATCGTCGGCTGGGCGACCGCCGACGTACGCGCCCGCGCGCCCGGCGCGGTGAACCTGATCGTTCTGCCACCCCGTCTGACCTCGATCACGAGGCGGTTGGTGAGCGCGTCGATCGAGCCGTGCACGCGGACCTGTCTCAGCAGCACTCTCGCGTCGACCCAGCGGTCGTTGGAGCGCAGGTCGGCGGCGTCGACCCACTGCGGGATCCCGAGCGCGCGGTAGATCGTGCGCTGCGCCTTGCTCGCGCTGACGCCGGGGTCGATGCGCCGCCACGCCTCGATCAGCGTCGAGACGGGATTGACGTAGACGATCTCCCCCGTCGCCTTGCGATAGCCGCGCACCTGCGTGCTCAACGCGCCTCTCATCGCGCGTCTGTCGACCCGCCCGGCGCTGACCACGACGGTGAAGTTCTTCGGCAGCCGCTGGAGCCGCAGCAGCGCCACGCCGCGCCCGTTCGTGCGCGCTGCGCGCACGCCGCCGGCCAGCCGCAGCGGCTTGCGCGGCGCGCCTCTCGCCGGCAGCCGGCCGGCGTAGACGCTGACCTTGCCGCCCCGCACCGGCGTGTCACCGTCGAGCAGCGCCCAGACCGGCAGCCGCACGGCGGCGGCGGAGGTCGCCGCGGTCGGGGCGCCGGGCGCCGGGGCCGCTGCAACGGCGCTGGCCGCCGGTACGGCGCAGGCCGACAGCGCGGCAGCCGCAGCGACCGCCGCGAGGCGGGAACGGGTCATGGAGATCTCTTTCGGAGCGGACGGGATCCGGCGCCGTCCATCCTCCAGCGCACCTGCGACCGCCGCAATGGACCCAGGTCCACGGCGGGGCTGGGCGGCCCGCCCCGCGAACGGACCGCCCGCGGCGCTCAGCGCCTCCCTCTCCCCTTCCGCGCCGGCTTTCTCGCCGGCTTGCCGGAGCTGACGACGACGCGGACCGAGCTGCCGGCTCTGTACAGGCCGCGGCCGGGCGCCGTCGAGATCACCGCGCCCTTCGGGACCTTCGCCGAGCGCTTCCGCGTGACCGTGCCGACCCTGCAGTCGAGCTGACGCAGCAGCCCGCGCGCGACGCCGAGCGGCGTGCGCGTCAGCGTCGGCACGACGCATCTCGGCGGCGCCGGCACGACGACTCGCTCGACGGCTCTTCTGCCGCCATCCGGCGGCGCGACAGCCGTCAGCGTCGCGCTCGCGCTGTTGTCGCCCGGCGCGCTCTCCAGGGCCGGCTCCGCCGCGGCTCGGTTGACGTAGCCGCCCGGCGCCGTCGGCGTCACGAGCACGACGACCGGCACGCTCGCGCCGGGTGCCAGCGACGGGATCTCGCACGT
Source organism: Conexibacter sp. (assembly GCA_035473605.1). Classification (GTDB taxonomy): domain Bacteria; phylum Actinomycetota; class Thermoleophilia; order Solirubrobacterales; family Solirubrobacteraceae; genus Conexibacter. The sequence continues at coordinate 6,895 of DATIOB010000103.1, read as the reverse complement.
CACCAGCTGACCGGCGACCGTGCAGCTGCCGCCGCCCGCGACGGCAGCCTGGACGGTCAGCCCGGCGGGAACGGCGTCGGTCACCGTGACCGGCGTCGCGACGGGACCGGCGTTGGAGACCGTCGCCGACAGCTGCGCGAGCGCGCCCACGACGACGTTCGCGGGACCGGCGGCCGCGGTGACGCGCAGGTCGGTCGCCTCGAGCACCTCGGCGGCGAGGTTGACCTGCGTGGCAGGTTGCGGCGTGTAGTACTCGGTGAGCGACGCGCCGGGTCTGACCTCCGGAGCGGCCTGCCAGACCGTCGCGCGCTGATCGGTCGGGATCGCGCCGGTCTGCCAGCCGCAGGTCGCTCCGAACGCGCCGGAGAATCCAAGTCTGTCGCCCGCTTCGAGCGTGATCCGGGTCGCCGGTCTGAACGCCGCGACGCCGCCGGCCGGCGGCTGCAGCGGCAGCGCGGCCCTGTCGACGGCCACGATTCTGAGATCGGCCCCAACGGTTCGCAGCACGACGATCGAGACGCTCGTGCCGGGATCGGCGTCGATGACATTCGTCGACCACGACGTCAGCACCCCGCCGTCGGGAACCGTCCAGCTCGCGACTCTCTCCGTCGCCTGGAACCCCACCAGACCGGGCGTCACCAGACAAGAGAACTCGGTCGCGTCGAGCGGCCAGGCCGCACTCCCGAGCGTTCGTCCCGGCGCAGCCGGCACGAACGCCGCCAGCGCCGTCGCCACCGTAACCGCGCCCGTCCCTGCGAGTCGTCGTGCGCCCATGCCGAACTCACTCTGCCCCATGTCGATCTCGCCGCCCGCTCGACGACCCTTCAGAGATCATCCCTCAGGCGTCGCGTAGACGCGCCAATTCTTGGAGTGCCGCGCCGCCGTCAGCGCGGCAGGATCACGCGCAGCCAGCGGTGTGCCGGCCGCGAGAGGCCGCGCTCGGTGCGCGCGCGGATCGTCAGCCGGTAGAGCCCGGGCGTCAGTCTCAGCCGGACGGTGCGGCGGCCGGAGACGGTCGCGACGACGGCGGTCGGCTGGAGCCGGTCGACCGTCTTGACGCCTCGCAGCCTGCCGGTGAAGCGGAGGTCCGCATTGCGCGGGCAGCGCTTCATGCCCTTCGTGCCGACGGCGCGCGCGATCCGCAGTTCGATCGGCCGCAGCTCGGCCAGGCGCAGCCGGAAATCGACGCGGACGACACTGCCGACCGTTGGGCGCACGCAGTTGGGCGTGAGTCTGAACTGCTCGATCGCGCGACCGGGGACCTGCGGCGGCGTCGGCTGTGCGGGTGCTCTGGGCGCAACCGGCGGCGCCGGCGTCTGCGGGGCGACGGGTGGCACCGGCGGTCTTGGGTCGACGGGCGGGTCGACCGGTCTCGTCGCCCCCACGCCGGCCAGCGGCGCGGCCGGCGAGTCCTCGGCGTTGTCGTCGAACGTCAACTGCGCCGAGCGGGCGCCGACGACCGACGGCGAGAAGCGGACGCGCACGACGCAGCTGGCAGCCGGCGTCAGCTCTCTGCCGGTGCAGCCGTCGGCGACGATCGCGAAGTCGCCGGCGTCGTCGCCGGCGATCGCGCTGCCGTCGAGCCACAGGCGGTTGCCGCCGGCGTTGGCGACCGTCACGTCGCGCTCGACCGCGGCGCCGACGATCGCGGAGCCGAACGCGGGAACGGTCGCGCTGCGTTCGGTCGGCGGCGTGAACAGCTCGGCGCTGCTCAGTCTGTTGCCGCCGGCGGCGAGCACTCTGCCGTCCTCGAGCGCGGTCAGCGACGGCAAGGCTCGCGTCGCTCTCATCGCGTAGGCGGACGAGACCTCTCTGGTGTCCGGATCGATCAGCGCGGTCGTGGGGCCGCCGTCATTGGTCACGAGCACGCGGCCGTCGTCGAGCGTCGCCCCGAACGCGATGTTCCCCTGGACCGGAAGTCTGCCGCCGGACGACCACGATCCGGTCGCCGGGTCGTAAAGCTCGATCCCGGTCACGAAGCCGTCGCGGTTGACGCCGCCCGCGACGAGCACCCGTTCGTCGGGCAGCGCCGCCGTCGCAGCCTGTCCGCGCGCCGTCGTCATCGCGGCGGTCGAAGTCCAGCTGTTCGTCGCCGGATCGTAGACGTCGACGCTGGCATAGAAGACCAAGGAGGGGCTCCCGGTGAAGCCGCCCGCGGCGAGCACTCTGCCGTCTGGGAGCAGCGCGGCGTGCAGGTTCTCGCGCCCGGCGCTCATCGCGTTCGCGGTCAGTGTCCAGGCGCCGGTCGCCGGGTCGTAGAGCTCGCCGGTCGCGCGGGCGACCCGCGTGTCGTCGGCGCCGCCGATGACCAGCACTCTGCCGTCGTTCAGCAGAACGGCCGAGTGACCCTCGCGCGGCGCGCTCAGCGAGGCGGTCGCGGTCCAGGTGTTCGCGACGGGGTCGTACAGCTCGGCTCTGCTCGTCGTCGTGCCCGCGCCCGTCCGCCCGCCAGCGACGAGGATGCGGCCGTCGGTCAGCCGTGTCGCCGACGCGTAGTAGCGTGCGTCGAGCAGCGGTGCGGCCTGCGTCCACGATCCGCTTGCGGCGTCGTAGCGCTCGACGTTCGGGACGACGCCGCCGACGTCGGTGCCGCTGATCGCCACCAGATCGCCGTCAGGGAGCAGCGCCGCGACGTGAGCGCGGTGTCTGACCGCCATGCTGCCGGTCGGCTCCCAGCCGGAGGCGGCGAGCGCCGGCGCGCTGCCGGCGAACCCCAGCGCAGCCGACAGCCCGACGACGATCCCTGTGCGACGCAACGATCTGGTGACCATCGGCGGACCGTACAGCGCGACCCGATCGGCTCGTTTTCAGTCCGGTTGCCACCCTCCCCTACTTCGTCTGCGCCCCTCTCTGCAGCTCGGCGACGTCGATCGCCTCGCCCGGGATCGGGATCTCGAACTGCTCGTTCCAGCGCTCGAACGACATCACGCCTCTGTCCTCCTGCGCGGTGATCCGCAGCGGCAGCGGCTGACCGGTCGTCGCGACGGCGAGCGTGCCCTCGTCGCTGACGAGCTCGATCGCGGGCTGGCCGTCGACCGTCGTCTCATCCCCCTTCGTGATCGTCCCGCTCGGGTCGAGCGACTCCTCCAGCAGGCGGTCGACGTTGGCCAGCGGGGCGATGCCGGAGAACTGCGGGTCGTCGACCGGGCCGGCGAGCCATCTGTCGCCGATCAGCTCGGCGAGGCTGTCGCCGCCGATCTCGGCGTAGAAGGCGTCGTCGCCTCTCATGAAGAAGCGCTCGCCGCTCGCGATGATCTCGAAGCTCGTGTCGCCGACGGTGACGCTGCCGACCGAGCCCTCGTCGCGCACGAACGAGAGGTCGAACGAGGTGTCGTCGATATCGCCGACGACCTGAACCGAGCTGGCCTGCTGCGCGGCGGTCGTCGCGGCGGCGAGGATCTGTCTCGCGTTCTGCGCCGCGAAGCCGTTGTCGGGGGCGCTCGCGGTCGTCGAGGTGCTCGCGGTCGTGTCGGCGGCCGCGGTCGTGCCGGCGCTGGTGGTGGTCGCCGGCTCCTCAGAGCCGCCGCAGGCGCTCAGGGCGGCGGCGCACAGCAGCGTGACCGCGCCGAGGCGCCAGTGGTCGTGGAGGTCCATCGTCTGAGCATGCGAGCCGCTTCCGCGTTCCTCAATGAACCTACGGCGGCGGTCGCTCCGACGAAGGTCAGACGCGGATGTTGCGGTGGTACATCAGGCGGGCGAAGAGGCCGCCGGTGACGAACATGAACATCGCGTAGACGGCCGCGGGGATCGTCAGCACCGCCGCCAGCGAGGCGCCGATCGCGATCGCCAGCGTCGCGTTGTGGACGCCCAGCTCGAGCGCGATCGCGGTCGCGCTGCGGTCGTCGAGGCGCGCCAGCTTCGCGACCGAGAAGGAGACGGCCATCGCGGCGACGTTGAGCGCCAGCGCCGCCGCCGCGACCTCGCCGAGGTTCTCCAGCGCGGTCTCGTGCTCGGCGATCACGGCGCCGACGACGACGAGCAGGAACAGCGTCACCGCCACCTTCGCGACGGTCGGGCGCGCCGCCTGCGTGCGCTGCGGCCAGCGGGCGCGGATCGCCATCCCGATCGCGACCGGCACGACCGTCACGAGCAGCACGCGCGCGACGATCCCGCCCATCGCGACGTCGCCGACGAGCGCGCCGGCGTCGAAGTGGTTGGCGGCCAGCTCCAGGTACAGCGGCACCGTGACCGCGGCCGCGAGGCTGCTGATCGCCGTCATCGTCACCGACAGCGCGGTGTCGCCGCGTGCCAGATGGGTCAGCACGTTCGCCATCGTCCCGCCGGGCGAGGCGCCGAGCAGCACGAGGCCGACCGCCAGTCCCGGCGAGAGGTCGAACAGCGTCGCGATCGCGAACGCCAGCGCCGGCGAGATCAGCAGCAGGTTCGCCAGCCCGATCGCGACGCTGCGCGGCTGCCGCGCGATCCGCGCGAAGTCCGCGCGCGTCAGCTCCAGCCCGAGGCTGATCATGATCACGCCCAGCGCGGCGGGCAGCAGGACCATCGTGAGCAGCGAGTCTTCCATCGGCCGACGACCCTAATCCGGTTCGACGACGCGCGCGCAGGTCACCCCGGTCCGCCGTCGCCGCCGCGCGGGCGGCGGCGACGACGGCGGACCGGGCGAGATCAGCGGCTGGCCTGCTTCGCCGCCTTCCGCTTCGCGCCCTTCAGCGTCACCTTGACGACGCGCGTGACCGTTCTGCCGCCGGCGACGGCGACCTTCACGTGCACGCTGACGGTCGTGCTGCGGCCGGCGAGCCGCTTCGCCGCGGCCTTCGTCAGTCGCACGCGCACCGTCGCGCTGCGGCCGGCGGCGATCGTGCGCGGCGCCAGCACCGTCGCGCGCAGGCGCTTGCCGGCGATCTTCACCGTCACCTGCTTGGGGACCGTGACCGTGCACGCGCTGCCGCCGGGCGCGCAGGTGAGGCGCGCGATCTGCGCGACCCGCTGGGCGTTGACCGTCAGCGCCGTCTTGCCGGTGGCGATCGTCTCGGGCGTCTTCACCGGCTGCGGCTGCGGCTGCGGCGTGACCGGGGTCACGGGCGTCGCCGGCGGGGCCGGGGTGCCCGGGATGACCGGCGGCTGCGGCACGGGCACCGGCTCGGGCTCGGGCTCGGGCTGCGGCTCGCCGAAGTCGGCCGAGAGCGCGATCGGGTCGAACTGCTCCCCTTCCGGGTAGCTGCCGAAGACGGCCGCGCCCTCGGCGGTCAGGGTCGTCTCGAGCCCGCTCCAGTCGAGCCCGCCGTCGCGACCGACCGGATCGGACGGCAGCGTCACCGTCACGAGCGGGACGTCGAGGCGCGTGACGGGAACCGGCGCCTCCATCGTCGCGCCGGTCACGTCGGCGTAGATCGTGCCGGTGTCGCCCTCGGCGAACAGCCGCAGGTTCGAGAAGGTCGTGTCGAGCTGCGGTCTCGTGTCGCCGGGCACGTGGTAGTCGTGCCCCCAGAAGCGCACCGTGCCGCGCAGGCTCAGCGCAAGCTCGCCGGTCTCCGGGTCGTAGAAGCCGCTGCGGATGCCGAAGCGGACGATCTCCGAGCCGGCGTTGCGGCCGTTGCAGAGGCCGCCGGTCGCGAGCGTGTCCGGCACCTGCGTCGCGCCGCCGGAGACGACGATGCCGCCGCGCGCGATGTTGCCGACGACGTAGCAGCGCCAGCGATTCGAGAAGCCCCAGTCGAACGCGCCGCCGCCGAACAGGACCGTCTCGCCGACCGGCGAGGAGACCGTCAGCGTCACCGTGCGCGTGAAGACCGTGCTCCACGCGTCGGAGCCGGGCGTGATGCGGTTGCGCAGACGGGCGCGGAACTGCGCGCCGTCCATCTCGACGGAGGCGTTCGGGACGCGCAGGAAGCCGCCGTCGACGTCGACGTCGCCCGACTCCGCGTCGACGTCGGTCCAGAAGCCGCCGACCTTGCGCTGCCACTGGATCTGCGGCGCCGGGTTGCCGACCGGCATCACCTTCAGCTCGGCCGTCGTGCCGCTGGTGACGGCGACGTCGCCGGGCTGCACGGCGATCGCCGCGGCCGTGTTGACCGTGATCGTCGCCGGTGCGGCGACCTGGCCGGCGACGTTGCTGAAGATCGCCCGCACCTGGCGGCCGTTGTCGTCGGCGGTGACCGGGAGCGTCAGCGTCCCCGTCGTCGCGCCGGGGATGTCGGCGAAGCGGCCGGTGGCGCCGGCACGCGTCTGCCAGCGCACGGTCGGGGTCGCGGTCGTGCCGCCCCAGCCTCTGCCGGTCGCCGCCGCGGTGAAGCTCGCGGTGCCGCTCTCGACGCCCGCGGCGAGCGGGACGACGACGTCCTGCGCGGCCGTCGTGATCGCCGGCGCGTAGGCGACGCGCTCGTACTTGATCAGCGATCTCTCGGAGCTGACGTAGACCGTGCCGCCGGTGCCGGCGGCGACGGCGACGGGGTTGAGCACGTAGACGCCGACCGGGCTGCCGACCGAGAGCACGCCGGCCGCTCTCGATCTCTCGACGAAGCCGAGTCTGTTGGTGGCCGTGTCGACCGCGATGAAGGTGCCGTTCTCGATGTCGGCGGCGCTCTCGAGCACCGTGCCGAGGCCGAGCTCGAGCCGCTCGCCGACCTGTCTGATGACGCCGTCGTCGTCGCGGCGAGCGGTGAAGACCTGGCCTCTGTAGTTCGTCAGGTAGAAGCCGCTCTGGCCGGCGATCGCCTTCACCGAGGTCGGCTGGTTGAACATCTCCTGCGACGCGTCCGGGTTGCTGTAGTCGCCGGGCAGGTACGAGCCGGTCGCCGTCGTGCCGTCGAGCGTGAGCCGCACCGGCCGCTGGCTGGCGGCGGTCACGACGATGTCGCCGTAGCCGTCGACGGCGATCGCCGCGCGCGCGTCGGCGTTCATGCTGACGCCTCTGCGGGTGTATCTCGTCTGCGTCCAG
>DATIOB010000102.1:0-2010 GCA_035473605.1 Conexibacter sp. | reverse complement strand
CGACCTGCACCGGCCGGCCGCGCCGAGCGAGTCGTACGTGCGCGCCGTCCAGCGCGATCCGGGCCGGCTGCGGATCGCGCTCTCGCTGCGGATCCCCTTCAGCGCCGCGCCGGCCAGGCTCGACGCGGCGGTCCGCTCGCGCGTGCTGTGGATCGCGGGCGTGCTCGCCGATCTCGGCCACGACGTCGAGATCGCCGATCCGGCCTACGGACTGATCGGCGCCAGCTTCATCCCGCGGGGGATGAACGGCCTCGGCGTCTGGGCCGACGAGCGCGTCGAGCAGCCCGAGCAGCTCGACGAGCGGACCCGCCACGCGATCGCGGTCGGGCGCCGGCTGCGGCCGCTGCTCCCGCTCGCGCGGGCGCTGGAGCGGCCGCTGCGGCGGCAGGTCGGGCGGATCTTCCGCGACTTCGACGTCGTGCTGGCGCCGACGACCGCGACGCCGCCGCCGGCGATCGGCGCGATCGACGGCCTCGGCGGCTGGCAGACCGACAAGGTGATGGTCGCCGCCTGCCCGTACGCATGGCCGTGGAACGTGCTCGGCTGGCCGGCGGTCAACATACCCGCGGGTCTGACCGAGGAGGGCCTGCCGGTCGGCGCGCAGCTGCTCGGCCGCGACGGCGCCGAGCCGCTGCTGTTCGCGCTTGCCGCGCAGCTGGAGGCTGTCGAGGGGTGGGCCGAGCTGCAGCCGCCGGTCGGGGCCTCGTCGAGCGCGCTGCGCGTCGTCGTCTGAGCTGCGGCGAGAGGACGTGTCACAGCTCGGTACGCTGCGTCGTCTCATCCGCGGAACGACGACGAGCACGCGGAAGGAACGACACGATGGACGTTGCGGTGATCGGAGGGACCGGGGTGCTGGGGCGGCTGGTGGCGGCCGAGCTGATCGCGCGCGGGGACACGGTGCGGCTCGTCAGCCGCAGCGCGCCCCTGGCCGGCAGCCCGGCGGCACCGCTGCTGGAGGCCGGCGCGGAGCATCGCGCCGCCGATCTCAGCAGCGGTGAGGGGCTGGCCTCGGCGCTCGCCGGGGCGGAGGCGGTCGTCGCGGCCGCCAACGATCCGCGCGGCGGCAGAGCGGTCCTCGTCGACGGCGAGCGGCGGCTGCTGGAGGCCGCGGCGGCCGCCGGCGTCGCGCACCACGTCGCGATCTCGATCGTCGGCTGCGACCGCACGCCGATCGGCTACTACCGCGCGAAGGTCGCGCAGGAGCAGGTCGTGACGGGTGGGCCGATGCCGTGGAGCCTGCTGCGCGCGACGCAGTTCCACCAGCTCGTCGACGGTCTCTTCAGCGCCGCCGCACGCGGGCGCGTCCTGCTCGGCGGGAAGGCGCTCGTGCAGCCGATCGACCCGGGCGTCGTCGCCGCGCGGCTCGCCGAGGCGGTCCACGCCGGTCCGGCCGGGCGCCTGCCCGACGTCGGCGGCCCGCGCGTGCAGACGCTCGCGGAGCTGGGCGAGGCCTGGCGCGTCGCGCATCCGGGGCGGCGGCTGCTGAAGCTGCCCGCGCCGCTGCCGCCGCGGCTCGGTCGCGCGCTGCGCGGCGGGACGCTCTGCGCGCCGCAGGCGGCGGCCGGCGGCGCCGACTTCGCCGCCTGGCTGGCGGGCGACGGCGCGGCGGTCGCGACGACGGTGGCGCGATGAACCGGCCTGGCGCGGCCGCCGATCGGCTCGCGCGCGAGTTCGAGGCCCAGCGGCCGTACCTGCGGCGGCTCGCGTACGGGACGCTCGGCAGCTTCGCGGAGGCCGACGACGTCGTGCAGGAGGCGTGGCTGCGGCTGCAGCGCACCGACGCGGCGGCGATCGAGGACCTGCGCGCATGGCTGACGACCGTCGTCGGACGGCTCGCGCTCGACGCGCTGGGCTCTGCGCGGCGGCGGCGCGAGCGCTACGTCGGCCCGTGGCTGCCGGAGCCGGAGGTGACCGCGTTCGGCCCCGACGGACCGCGCACGACCGGTCCCGTCGTCGGCGGCGGCGAGGGCAGCCGGCAGGCGGCGCGCGACCCCGCCGAGCGCGTCACGC
>DATIOB010000101.1:0-2990 GCA_035473605.1 Conexibacter sp. | reverse complement strand
CTCGCCATCGCCGCCGCCCGCCGCCACTCGGTCGGCCCGCCCGACCAGGAGGCGTCGAAGTTGCAGACGTCGATCGCGCCGCCGACCATCAGGTCGCGGCAGCCGGCGGCGGAGAACTCGCTCTGCCCGGCGCAGATCCGCACCCCGGCGCGGTTGCGGACGTCGCGCATCGCGCGCAGGTCGTTGGGCCAGCGGCAGGGCTCCTCGAACCAGGTCAGGTCGCAGTCCTCGACCAGCCGCGCGAAGCGGACCGCCTGGTCGGGCGTGTAGCCCTGGTTGGCGTCGGCGAGCAGGACGAAGTCCTCGCCGGCGGCGGCGCGCGCCTCGCGGAAGCGGCGCGCATCCTCCTCGGGCGTGGCGCCGCCGACCTTGAACTTCATCCCGGCGAGGCCGCGCTCGCGCAGGTCGGCGACCTCCGCCGCGATGTCGGCCTCAGCGCCGTAGTAGCCGCCGATCGAGATCATCGGGACGCTGCTGCGGTAGCCGCCCCAGAGGCGCCACAGCGGCTCGCCGAGCAGCTTGCCGATCGCGTCCCAGACGGCCGTGTCGACGCCGGCGGTCGCGACGAGGCCGAGGCGCCGGTCGCGCAGGATGTCGTAGGTCGCCGGGCGCATCCGCTCCCAGATCGCCTCGACCGCGAGCAGGCTGCCGCCGAGCACCGCCGGCGCGACCTCGCCGTGGACGATCTGCTCGATCTCCGCCAGGCCGGCGTCCTCGTCGCCGGTGTACGCCTCGCCGACGATCCCCGCGTCGGTGAAGACCCGCGTGACGATCGTCGAGCGATGGGTCATCTGGTACTGGCTGCCGCGGTAGACGCGCGCCAGCGGCACCCGGATGGCTGTCGTCTCGATGGCGGTGATGGTGGCGTTTCGCACGTCGTCCTCGTCATTAGAATCGTTAGCGGAACCGTTTCCAATTAGTACCGCGTCGCTCGCCGAGCTGTCAACCGCGCCGCCGCGGCAAACACCGCGCTCGACCGCTCCGGGACCGTCGCCATGGGGCCGACATCGCCGGCGGGCCGCGAGTTGACAGCGCAGACAGGCCGGAGTAGCGTCGGCAAAAATCGATGCTGGAATCGGTTTCAACGGAAAGGCCGTCATGAGGACATCGAAGGTCGCCGTCGCTCGCGGACGCCGGGGGACGCGCGGGCTCGCCGCGGCGCTGGTGGGCTGCGCGCTGTGGCTCGCCGCCGCACCAGGCGCCAACGCCGCCAACGACACCTACGTCGAGCCGTTCGATCCGACCGCCTTCACGGCCGGCCTGCCCACCGACGCCGACTCCGCGCGCGCCGACGCGATCCTCACGAACGCGACGAGATACGCCGTCACGACGTGGTGGAACCCCACCAAGAACTACGACGCGCAGACCGGCACCTACCTCGACTTCGGCGGCACCGCCGAATACGACATCCGCCCGCCGGCATCCGAGGCCTACGCGCTCGCGACCGCGCTCGCGACCGGCCAGTACGACGCCGCCGCGACCGGCGTGACCGAGGCCGCCGCGCGCACGATCGCCGCCAAGCTGGTCCGCTCGCTCGCCTACCGCCACAGAGCGACCACCACCACCGGCTGGGGCGACGCATGGCAGAGCGCCTACTGGGCGGCGCTCGCCGGGACCGCCGGCTGGATGCTGTGGGACGACCTGAACGCGACCGATCGCGAGCTGGTGCGCAAGATGGTCCAGCACGAGGCGAACCGCTTCATCGGCTGGCCGGTCCCCTACCTCAGAAACCGCAGCGGCACGCTGCTGCGCTCATGCGGCGACACGGCCGCCGAGGAGAGCGCCTGGAACGCGCGGCTGCTCTACCTCGCGCCGACGATGATGCCGCAGCACAGCCGCCGCTCCGGCTGGACCTACAAGGCCAACGAGCTGAGCATCGGTGCCTTCGCGAGCCCGTCGGACCTCAGCAGCACGACCGACGTGCGCGGCCGGCCGCTGACCGACTGGCTCGAGGGGACCAACGTCGACGACGACGGCTCGCTGCTCAACCACGGTCACTACCAGCCCGACTACATGTCGACGATCAGCGAGCAGATCAGCGGCGGGCTCGTGCGCGCGCTCGGCGGCGCCGCGGTGCCGTCCAACGTGCTGCGCGGCAGCGAACGCAACTACGACGCGATGGTCGACAAGCAGTGGTGGCCCGCGCCGGCGGTGCCGTGCCCGGGCGGGAGAGCGTTCGTCGCGCCGACGGCCGCCAACCCGACCGGCACGATCTACATCGACGGCAGCCCCGACATCTACTACCCGCACGGGCCGGAGTCCGGGTCACTGCGCCAGGCCGCCTTCGCGACGCTCGACACGATGATGCGCCAGTTCGGCCGTGACGGCCTCGTCGCGCAGAAGGCCGACTACTGGGAGGACCTGCACGCGGACATCGTGCTGAGATCGCAGCAGCGCCCGCTCGCCGGCGGCGCGCCCAGCGACGGCAGCACCTATCGCTCCTCCTCGGAGTTCAGCTACACCGGGCGCGAGGAGTGGGTCGCGGCGCGTGCAGCCGAGGCATGGTCGACGAAGTGGCTCGGCCACCAGAGAGCGCTCACCGAGACCAACGCCGCCGATCAGATCGTGATCGACAACGCCGACCGCGGCGTCTCGATCGCCGGGACGTGGACGCTCGGCAGCCCCGCGGGGAACGGACCGCAGGTGTTCGGTCCGTCGGTCCGCTACAAGGCCGCCGGGACCGGCGCCGGCTACGTCCGCTTCACCCCGCGGATGACGCAGACGCGCACCTACAGAGTCTATGCGTGGTGGAACGCGGCGCCGGCGCAGGCGACCAACGCGCCGTACACGATCAGCCACGCCGGGGGCACCTCCGTCGTGACGAAGAACCAGCAGGCGACCGGCGGCCAGTGGGTGCTGCTGGGGAGCTGGTCGATGGGCCCGGGCAGCTACGTCCAGCTCAGCGACGACGCCAACGGCTACGTCGTCGCCGACGGCATCCTGCTCGACCCGAGCTGAGCAGCCGTCCCCTCCGGCCGCGAGCGCGTCCC
>DATIOB010000100.1:0-1657 GCA_035473605.1 Conexibacter sp. | reverse complement strand
TCAGCCATGGACCGTGGATCACCCGGCCCGCAGGGTCTGGAGCGCTTCGCCGACGCTCAGCTGCAGCTGGTCGGAGATCCAGCCGCCGACGAACGGCAGCGAGGCGACGACGACGAGCATGCCGACGAGCACCTTGACCGGGAAGCCGACCGCGAAGACGTTCATCTGCGGCACGACGCGCGAGACGACGCCGAAGCCGACGTCAGTCAGGACGCAGGCGATCAGCACCGGCGCGGCGACCTCGACGGCGGCCGTGAATATGCCGGTGAAGACGAGCGTGAGCGCCTCGCCGATCGAGGCGAAGTCGGGCGAGGCCGTCAGCGGAACGATGTCGAAGGTGCGCGAGAGACCCTGGATCAGCCACGCGTCGCCGTTGATCGCGATGAAGACCGCGACGGCGACGAGGCTGTAGAGGCGGCCGAGCACGGCCGACTGGTTGCCGGTGATCGGGTCGAGCGAGCCGCCGAAGGCGAAGCCGACCATGAAGTCGAGGATCGCGCCGGCCGTCTCGATCGCCGCGAACAGCAGCGCGATGCAGAGCGCGAAGGCGAGGCCGACCAGCAGCTCCTTCACCACCAGCTCGACGATCGACAGCGTCTCCGTCGGGATTCTCTGGCCGACGATCGCGAGCGGGTAGAGCCCGAGCGTGAAGGCGAGCGCGACGACCGTTCTCGCGCGGCCGGGGATCTGCCGCGAGGAGAACATCGGGGCGACGAGGAAGAGCGGGCTGATGCGCGCGAGCACGAGGAAGAAGCCGACGACGTTTCTGACGCCGAGCGCGGCCAGCAGCTGGTTGGCCGTGGTCTGCGTCGCGTTCATCCGCCACCGACCAGCGCCGGGATCGAGCGGTACAGGTTCTCCGTGTAGGAGAGCAGCTGGTTGAGCATCCACGGCCCCGCGACCATCAGCACGACCGCGGTCGCGATGATCTTCGGGATGAACGAGAGGCTCTGCTCCTGGATCTGCGTGATCGCCTGGAAGACCGAGACGACAAGACCCACGGCGAGGCCGACGAGCAGGAGCGGGCCCCCGACCTTGATGGCCAGGTCCAGCGCCTGCGTCGACAGGTTCATGACGGTGTCCTGATCCATCAGAGCACCTAGCCGGAGAAACTTCGGACGAGGGAGTCGGTGATCAGCGCCCAGCCGTCGACCAGCACGAACAGGAGGATCTTGAACGGCAGCGAGATGAAGACCGGCGGGAGCATGATCATGCCCATGCTCATCAAGGTCGAGGCGACGATCAGGTCGATGATCAGGAACGGCAGGAAGATCATGAAGCCGATCTGGAAGGCCGTCTTCAGCTCGCTGATGATGAAGGCCGGGATCAGCGTCGTCGTCGGGATGTCTCTGTAGGTTCTCGGCTGCTCTCTCGTCTGCGAGAGCCGCACCATCAGCGCAAGATCCTTCGTGCGCGTCTGCTCGAACATGAACTCGCGCAGCGGGACCTGCGCCCGCTCGACCGCCTGCGCCGTCGTGATTCTGTTCGCCTCCAGCGGATCCCAGGCGGTCGTCTTGATCTGGTTGAAGGTCGGCGCCATCACGAAGATCGTCAGGAACAGCGCGATCCCGACCAGCACCTGGTTGGGCGGCGAGGTCGGCGTGCCGATCGCCGTGCGGATGAAGCCGAGGACGATCAGGATGCGCGTGAAGCCGGT
>DATIOB010000099.1:0-11733 GCA_035473605.1 Conexibacter sp. | reverse complement strand
CCGTGACGCTCGCGCCGGGCGCGACCGCGGCCGAGGCGGTCGCACGGATGCTCGAGACCGGCGTGGGACGGATCGCCGTCCGTCAGGAGCACGCTCGGCTGCCCGAGGGAATCGTCTCCGACCTCGACCTCGTCGCGCTGCTCGTGAGGCACCGCCGATGACCGACCAGACCACGATCTCAGGAGCACCCGATGTCCAACCGTTTGCACCGGCCTGACGGCAAGCCGCCGCGCGTCGTGATCGTCGGCGGCGGCGTCGCCGCGCTCGAGTCCGTGCTGGCGCTGCGCGCGCTGGCCGGGATGCGCGTCGAGATCGAGCTGATCGCGCCCGACGCCGAGCTGCGCTACCCGCCGCTCGACGTCGTCCAGCCGTTCGGGCTCAGACCGCCGCGCGTCGACCTCGCCGAGGCGCTCGCGACGCTCGGGGCGCGCCACCGCCGCGAGAGCGTCACGGCCGTCCACACGCACGAGCAGTGCGTCAAGACCTCGACGCTCGCGGTCGTTCCCTACGAGGCGCTCGTGGTGGCGATCGGCGCGAGGGCGCTGCCGCCGCTCAGCGGAGCGCTGACGTTCGGCGGGCCGGGCGCCAGCGAGCGGCTGGAGCAGCTCGTCGCCGACGCCGCCGCCGGTCGCGTCGAGCAGATCCTCTTCGCCGTCCCGGCGGGAGCGGCGTGGCCGCTGCCGCTCTACGAGCTGGCGATCCTGACCGTCCACCGGCTGCGCTCGCAGGGCAGCGGCAGCACGCGCGTGGCGATCGTGACGCCCGAGCGGGTCCCGTTGGAGCTGTTCGGCGGCCGCGCGAGCGGTCACGTGCGCGAGCAGCTCGAGGCGCTCGGGATCCGCTTCCATCCCGGCGGCCACGTCGATCAGATCCTCCGCAGCGAGGTTCGGATCGCGCCCGGCGGCGAGCGGCTGCCCGCGGACTGCGTCGTGACGATGCCGGCGCTGCGCGGGCCGGCGCTGCCGGGCATCCCGCACGACGCGGACGGCTTCATCCCCGTCGATCGCCATGGCGCGGTCGTCGGCGCGCACGGCATCTACGCAGCCGGCGACGCGACCGACCAGCCGATCAAGCAGGGCGGGCTGGCGACCCAGCAGGCCGACGCGATCGCCAGCGCGATCGCGGCACGGGTCGGGGCCGCGGTCGAGCCGGAGCCGTTCGCGGGCGTGCTGCGCGGCATGCTGCTGACGGCCGGCACACCGCGCTACCTCGAGGCCGACACGTCGCGCGCGGTCGAGGCGACCGGCAGCCCGACGCCGCTGTGGTGGCCGCCGACGAAGGTCGCCGGCCGCTACCTCGCCCCGTTCCTGGCGCAGCAGCTCGGCGTCGCGGCCGCCGAGCCCGAGCCGCCGCAGATGTGGCGCGAGGGCTCGGTGCCATGCGAGGTCACGCTGCCGGCGTGATCGCCGTCGATTGTGCGGAACCTCGCTTTTGCGCCCCGCAGTTGACATGTGACCAAAAGGTCACATATGCTCTCTGCGTGGATGCGGTGTTCAAAGCGATGGCGGATCCGGCGCGGCGGGAGTTGCTCGACTCGCTGTTCCGGCGCGACGGGCAGACGCTGAGCGCGCTCGAGGAGCAGCTGCCGATGTCGCGCTTCGGCGTGATGAAGCACCTGAGAGTGCTGGAGGCTGCTGGGCTGGTCGTCAGTCGGCGGCGCGGGCGCGAGAAGCTCCACTACCTGAACCCGGTCCCGATCCGGCTCGTCCACGACCGGTGGGTGAGCAAATACGCACAGCCCTGGGCGATGGGGCTCAGCGAGCTGAAGGCAGATCTGGAGGACGCGACGATGGATGTGGTCAAGACGGTTTCGTGGGCCGACGGCACGGCGCCGGTCTCCGCGGAGGGGACGGCGGTGTTCGAGGTCTTCATCAAGACGACCGCCGAGCGGCTGTGGGCGGCGATCACCGACCCCGAGCAGCGCGCGAAGTACAGCTTCGGCGTCGCCACGCGGTCGGAATGGACGCCCGGCTCGCGTTACGAGGCGGGCGTGCCGGGGGTGGTCGAGGTCGCGGCCGGCGAGAACCTCGTCGTTGAGCCACCGCGGCTGCTCGTGCAGACGTTCCAGGGGCTCTGGAGCGAGGAGGTCAGAGCGCTGGGCATGACGCGCGTGACGTGGGAGATCGAGCCGATCGGGACATCCTGTCGGCTGACCGTCACGCATGACCAGCTGCCGCCTGACGCGAACGCCGAGCTCTACGGCGGCTGGCCGATGATCCTCTCCGGCCTCAAGACGCTGCTGGAGACCGGCGAGCAGCTCGACACACCCGGCTCGCTCCGCTATGCATAGCCAGAGGGATGGGGCGAGGGGCGACGCCGGTGTGATCGGCCTCAGGGGTGTCTACGCCGTTGGCGTGCCCGTGCGCGATCAGGACCGTGCGCTGGCGTTCTACATCGACGTGCTCGGCCTTCGCCTGCGCCGCGACGTTCCGAGCGACGAGCTGGCCGGCCGCTGGATCGAGGTCGCGCCGAGTGGTGCCGCGACCACGATCGCGCTCGTCCCCGAGCGTGACGATCTCCGCTGCGGCTCCGACACAGGCATTCGCCTGGGTGTCACGGACGCCGAGACGGCCCGCGCCGAGCTGCTGCGCCGCGGTGTCGAGGCGGGTCAGGTGGGCGGCTGCGCCGCGGCGCCGCCGACGTTCGTCATCCGAGACCAGGACGGCAACAGCGTGATGCTCGTCGAGCACTCCGGAAGGGACAGTGGAGTCAGGGGTCGATGAGCTGCAGGTGCGTCCCGATGGCCGACGCCGCGGCCCATCGCGATGGCTGGAAAGACCGCTCAGCGGATGGTCCCGCTCGACCGTCACAGGAAGCGATTCAAGCTCCTGGGCCACGGCCGATGTGAACTCGTCTTCTCTGACCCGCGAAGAGCCGACCTGCGACGAACCGTGCGCCTTGGCCGGTTGCCGCGTAGGTTGCGAAGCGTTCGAGGGACTCCCGCTCTCGTGACCGATCACGCGTCTGCGAGGACGGTGCCGGAGACTTCGCAGACTTCGGCGAGCGTGTTGAAGACGGTGCCGTGGTTCTTGAGGTTGCGGTGCAGCAGGTCGACGCGCTGCTGCGGCTCGTCGGTCGCGAGTCGCAGCTCGTAGCGGATGGCGACGAAGCGCGGCGGCTCCTGTTGGCGCTCCGCGGTGACGCGAACCGATGCGCCCTCCTGGTGGAAGGAGAGGATTTCGCTGAAGCGCTCGACGTTCTTGAGCAGGCACGCCGCAAAGGCGCTGCACAGCAGCTCGGCGGGTCCGGGAAGGACGTCGCTCGTCCGCGGGGAGCTGTCGAACGGGATCGTCGTCTGCTTGGCGCGCAGCTCGGAGCGGCCCGGAGCGACGATGCGCGCCTCGACGCTGTAGGTGAGAGGCGAGACGGCCATCACGCCGCCGCTCGCTCGAACTGCTCGACCGCCTCGAGCGCGTCGCAGCCGTAGACGACGGACGGCCCGCCGCCCATCATCACCGCGACGCCGATCGTCTCGACGATCTCTGCCCGTGTCGCTCCGGCGCGCATGGCGTCGTGCACGTGAAAGGCGATGCAGCCGTCGCAGTGGACGGCGATCCCGATCGCCAGCGCGATCAGCTCCTTCGTCGTCGTCGACAGCGCTCCGTCCCGCGTGCTGGCGGTATGAAGCGCCGAGAAGCCGCGCATGACGTCAGGGGCGGCGGAGCCGAGGTCGCTCATCAGCTTCTGCAGGTGCTCGTACGTGTCGGGATAGCTCTTGCTCATGTCCCTCAACTCCTTCGTCGTGGCGGCCGGTCACCGTCTTCAGCACATGAGGACGACGGTATGGGCACGACCGGCGGGGCGCATCGTGAGGAAGCCGCGGCCTCGTCCGTAGTCGGCCGCGCGGTCGCGAGTTGCGTCAGAACTCGAGCCGCTATCTGGAGCGGGTCAAGGAGGGGGGCGTCGCTGGATGTGACCGAGCCCCGGCCGGCACTGCGCTTCATCTCGCCGCCGAACGTCACGTCACGTCACGTCACGTCACGTCGATGATGACCTTCGACGCGCGGCTGGCCGAAGGTGCGCGCGAGCACGGGCTCGACGTGATCATGCCGAGCTGATCGACTGCTTCAACGAGACGACCTGCACGAACCGGTGCCCGGTGCTCGGTCATGCTGGCTGTCACGGTCAACACACTGACGGTGGACCGCTCGACGTCAGATGGCGAACGACGGATCGAGCAGCTGATGCAGCCGCTCGACCTCGGCGCGTTGCGGCGGCGCGGTGCCGGGCGTCTGCACCGCGGCGGCCGCGGCCGCGACGCCATGGCGGCAGGCGGTCTCCAGCGACCAGCCGCGTGAGAGCCCCAGCAGCAGGGCGCCGGCGAAGGCGTCGCCGCCGCCGACGGCGCTGACGACCTCGACGTGGGGAGGCGTCAGCGTGAACTGGCGCTCGGCCGTCGTGACGAGCGCGCCGCGCGCGCCGAGCGTCACGATCACGACCTCGGCGGCGCCGTCGCGCACGAGCTGCGCGGCGAGCGCGCCGCGCTCGGCGTCGCTCAGCTCGCCGGTGCCGGCGAGCGCGTCGAACTCACGCCAGTTCGGCTTGATCGCGAAGACGCCGGCGCGCAGCGCGGCTTCCAGCGCCGGACCCGTCGCGTCGATCACGAGTCGCGCGCCGACCTCGCTCACCGCCCGCGCCAGGCGGGCGTACCCGTCGTCCGGGACGCCTGGTGGAAGGCTGCCGCTGGCGAGCACCAGCGCGGGCGGATAGCCGGTGGCGAGCTCCGCGACGGTCGCGAATGCGGCGCGCCACTCCGGTGCCGTCAACGTCGGACCCGGCAGGACGAAGCGGAACTGCTCGCCGCTGCGTCTGGAGTGGACGGCGAAGCTCTCGCGTGTCTCGCCGCCGATCGAGACGACGCGCTGCGCGATTCCCTCGCCATCGAGCAGGTGTCGCAGGCGCTGCCCGACGGCGCCGCCGCAACAGTGGACGGCCACCGCGCTGCCACCGAGCGCGGCGATCGTGCGGGCCGCGTTGAGCCCGCCCCCGCCGGGGTCGAGCCGCGGCGGCTCGCAGCGCAGCTTGATCGCCGGCTGCAGCGCCGCGACGGCGGTCGTGACGTCGAGCGCGGGGTTGAGCGTCAGCGTGACGATCGCCGGCATGTCGTTCCTTCCGCTCACGGCGGGCTCTCGATCGAGATCGGCGCCGCCGCCGCGGCGGCGGCGTACGCGTCGCGCTCGTCGAGCGTCTCGTGCTCCAGCAGCGCGTCGGCGAGCGCGTCGAGCTGCGCGGCGTGGGTGCTGAGGACTCTCGTGACGTGCTCGTGGACGTCGTCGAGCAGCCGACGGACCTCCTCGTCGAGCGTCTGCTGGAGGTCGGGGGAGAGCGCGGCGCCGTAGGCCGGCTGCTGGCCGTCGGGCGGAAGCACGACGAGCGGTCCGAAGCGGTCGCTCATGCCCCAGCGGCCGACCATGCTGAGCGCCAGCCCGGTCGCCTGGCGCAGGTCGTCCTCGGCGCCGGTGGTGACCTCCTCGAAGCGCAGCTCCTCGGCGACGCGCCCGCCCATCAGCACCGCGAGCTTGCCGGTCAGATAGGCGCGGTCGTAGCTGAAGCGATCGGCCTCGGGCGCCGAGAGGGTCACGCCGAGCGCGGCGCCGCGCGGGATGATCGAGACCTTGCGGACCGGGTCGGCGCCCGGCGTCAGCATCGCGACCAGCGCGTGTCCGGACTCGTGGATGGCGGTGCGGCGGCGGTCCTCCAGCTCGAGCTTGATGCGCCGCTCGCTGCCGAGCAGCAGCTTCTCGAGCGCGTCGCCGAAGTCGCGCTCGGTGACCTCGTCGCGACCGCGGCGGGCCGCGAGCAGGGCGGCTTCGTTGACGATGTTGGCGAGGTCGGCGCCGACCATGCCGATCGTCGTCGCGGCGAGCTGGTCGAGGTCGACGTCGTCGGCGAGCGGGACCGAGCGGGTGTGGACGGCGAGGATCGCCTGGCGACCAGCGGCGTCCGGCGGTTGGATCGCGATGCGGCGATCGAACCGTCCCGGTCGCAGCAGGGCGGTGTCGAGGATCTCCGGGCGGTTGGTCGCGGCCAGCACGATCACGCCGATCGACGTGTCGAAGCCGTCCATCTCCGTGAGGATCTGGTTGAGCGTCTGCTCGCGCTCGTCGTTGCCGCCGGAGCTGGTGCCGCCGGCGTTGCGCGAGCGGCCGATCGCGTCGAGCTCGTCGATGAAGACGATCGCGGGCGCCGCCTGCTTCGCCTGGGCGAAGAGGTCGCGCACGCGCGAGGCGCCGACGCCGACGTACAGCTCGACGAACTCCGAGGCGGAGATCGAGTAGAACGGCACCTTCGCCTCGCCTGCGACCGCTCGCGCCAGCAGCGTCTTGCCGGTCCCGGGCAGGCCGGTGAGCAGCACGCCGCGCGGGATGCGGCCGCCGAGCCGGCGGTACTTCTCCGGTTGGCGCAGGAAGTCGACGATCTCGACCAGCTCGTCCTTCGCCTCCTCGATCCCGGCGACGTCGGCGAACGTGATGCGCTGCGCGGTCGGCTCGACGCGGCGGGCTCTGGAGCGCGCGAAGCCGCCCGCGCCGCCGGCGCCGCGACGGAGCATGAACCAGAAGAGGCCGCCGATCAGCAGGATCGGCCCGAAGCCGAGCAGGACCGTCAGCAGGGGTGAGGACTTCTCCTCCGGCGAGGTCGCGTTGACGACGACGTCGTGCTCGTCGATCAGCGCCGCGAGCGCGTCGGTGTCGGCGAAGGTCGGGACCTCGGTCGAGAACGCTCTCGTGGCGTCTTCGTCGGAGTCGGCGGGGTATCTGATCGCGTCGCGGAGCGTGCCTTCGACCGTCGAGCCTCTCGACGCGATCGAGGCGACGTTGCCGCGGTCCAGTTGGGCGAGGAACGTGGGCGTGTAGGGGATCCGCACACGTGTGACGCTGTCGGAGCTGAACTGCTGCACGAACCAGATGTCGGCGACGATCAGCAGCAGCGCGATCGCCAGCGGCCAGCTGCGCCACCTGCTGGCGGGTCTCGGCGCGGGCGCCGGTTCGTGCGGGTGCTGCGGCACTTCGCTCATGCGGGCCGCTCCACGGACCGAGGGCGGTCGCCGTCGGCCTCGTCCTGCGGCATCGCGCCGCGCGGGATCAGCAGCAGCGGGCACGCCGAGCGCTTCATGAGCTGCGCGGAGACCGAGCCGAGCAGCAGCCGCTTCCACGGGCCGTACGAGCGTGAGCCGAGCACGAGCAGGTCGAGCGTGCGCGACCTCGCCGTCAGCGCGTCGGCCTCCTCGTCGTCGTCTGCGACCGCCGTCGCGTCGACGCCGGCCGCGCGCAGCCGTGCGACCTCGGCGGCTTGGCGGTCAGCGAGCTGCTGGCGGCCCTCGGCGAGGTACTCGGCCAGCTCCAGCTCGGCCAGCATGCGCGGCGTCAGCCCGGAGATGTGCGGCGTGAAGGCCGTGATCACCTGCAGGCGCGCGCCCGCGGCGCGGGCGAGCTCGGCGGCGGCGTCGAGCGCGGCGCGGGCCTCGCGGCTGCCGTCGTAGCCGACCCCGATCGTGCGCAGGGCAGGCGGCGGGTCGGTGGCGCCGTAGCCGTGCGGGGCGATCGCGACCGCGCACTCGGAGCCCTGCAGCAGCCGCTCGGGGACGTCGCCGGCCAGCGCGCGGCCGATGTTGCCGTGGTGCGTCGAGCCGACAACGAGCAGGTCGGCGGCCAGCTCGTGCGCGCAGCGCTGCAGGCCCTCGGGGACCGAATGGCCGCGCACGAGCGTGGTGGCGGCGCGTCCGTGCGTCAGCTCCTCGACGTCGGCGAGACGCTCCTGCGCTGTCTCGCGCACGTAGCGCTCGACCTCGCCGTCGCCTTCGCGGTGGATCGGGTGGAAGACGTAGACGCTCGCGGCGGTCAGCCGGGCGTCGCACGCGGAGGCGATCAGCGTCGCGAGCGCGAGGCCGTCGCGGGCGTTGGAGCTGCCGTCGTAGCCGCTGACGATCGTGCTGAACATGTCGCGCTCACGCCTGCAGGCGGAAGGGCGGGTAAGCGTCGGTGACGAGCAGGAAGGCGTAGGCGACGACGCGGTTGTGCCAGCGGCCGACGCCGACGACGAAGTCGAACAGCGTGCGCGGGTAGCGGCCGGTGAAGAGGATCGCGAACCACGCGATGATCACCGACACGACGGCCGCGAGCCAGAGGAACGCGAGCACGATGTAGTGCGGGATCGCGAGCAGCCATTTGACGAGCGGCAGCCAGCGGTTGAGGTCGGTGCGCGCGTCGGGCGCCGGCAGGTCGAGCCGGACGGCCTGCTGCTCGTCGGTCGAGGGATAGCGGTCGTCGAGCAGCGCGAGGTAGACGCCGACGCGGTTGCTGAAGCGCAGCAGCTCGCGGTTCCAGTCCTGCCACCAGGCGGGGTACTTCTGGCGGAAGACGATCATCAGCAGCGGGCCGGCGAACAGCAGCCCGCCGGCGGCGGCGAACGTGGTCGTGCGGCCGCTGTCGGCGCCGAGCTGGACGGTTCCGCCGTTGATCGTGCCGAGCACGATCAGGATCGGGATCGCGACGAGCGGCCGGAAGAAGGTCGTGAGCCGGTTGAGCGGGCGGTCGGGATAGTCGACCGCGAACTGCACCGGATGCGGGTTTGTCGGCATGGAAGTGACCGTACGCCCGCCAGGTCGGCCGGTCATCCGGCCGGACCCGCCGCTCCGGTCCGTAGTCCCCCGCAGCGACCGCGGCGGGCGTGGCCCCCCTCAGGAGGTGGCGGTCCGCCGGCCGGCCTGCTCGCCGGCGCCGCGGCTCGGGACGGTCGCGCGGATCTCCGTGCCACCGCTGGTCGTCGAGCTGATCGCGAGGTCGCCGCCGGCGAGCGTGATCCGCTCGCGCATCCCGATCAGGCCGAACCCTGCCGTCTCGCCGCCCGGGTCGAACCCTCGGCCGTCGTCGGTGACGGTGATCTCGACCGCTGCGACGCGCGCCGCGACGACGATCTCGACGCGTGTCGCGTCGGCGTGCTTGGCGACGTTGGTGAGCGCCTCCTGCACGAGCCGGTAGATCGCGTTCTCCACCGTCGGCGTGTGCCGATCGTCGTCGTGCACCGATTCGAACGAGAGGTCGATCTCGAGGCCTGAGGTGCCGGCGACGCGCTCGGCGAGCCCTTCGATCGCCGACTTGATCCCGAACGCGTCGAGCGCGGCGGGGCGCAGGTCGGTGATGAGCCGGCGCAGGCCGGTGATCTCGGTGTCGATCTGCTCGATCGCGGTGTCGAGCGTCGCGTGGACGGCGCCCAGCTCTCTGGCGCGGCGGGCGCCGGCCAGCAGCACCTTCAGCCCGGCCAGCTCCTGCAGCGTCTCGTCGTGCAGCTCGCGCGCCCAGCGCTGGCGCTCGCGCTCGCTCGCCTCGATCGAGCGCCGCAGCCCTTCGCTGGCGACCGACTGCGCGGTCGCGACGGCGGTGGCGGCGCTCGCGGCGAAGCTCTCCAGCAGGCGCTCGTCCTCGCGCGTGAACTCGTCGCCGTCGCCGCGGTCGAAGGCGCTGAGGACGCCGAGCGACCGATTGCGGAAGGTCAGGGGAACGAACAGGCCTGTTCTGGCATCGACCTGCTGGGCGAGCGTGAAGCGCAGCTGGTCGCTGACGCTGGTGAGCCGCTGGACCCGGCCGGTCCGCATCACGTGGCCGCTGATCGAGCCTTCGATCGGGACCTTGATGTCGAGCAGCTGCTCGTCGAACCCGCCAGCGACCGCGGCGACGTGCAGCTCGTCGCCGTCGCGCAGCAGGATCAGCACGCCGCGCGCCTCGACGAGCGCCCGCGCGCGCTTGGTGATCAGCTCCAGCACGCGCTCGAGGTCGGTCTCGCCGCCGACGGCGCGCGCGATCGCGGTCGTCGCCTCCAGCGCGCGCACCGCCTGTTCCAGCTCGTGGCGGCGGCGCGACTCGCCGTCGTAGGAGCGGGCGTTGGCGATCGCGATCGAGGCCCAGCCGGCGAGCAGCACGATCGCCTCCTCGTCGTCGGCGTCGAACGGCTCGCCGTTCTCCTTCTCGGTCAGGTAGAGGTTGCCGTACGCCTCGCCGCGCACGAGGATCGGGACGCCGAGGAAGGTCCGCATCTGGGGATGCCCGAGCGGGAAGCCGTAGGAGCGCATGTGCTCGCCGACGTCGTCGAGCCGCAGCGGTCTGGGGTCGCGAATCAGCACGCCGAGCACGCCGCGGCCGCGCGGCAGGTCGCCGATCGCGGCGTGCGCGGCGGGATCGATCCCGACCGTCACGAAGCGCTCCAGCTCGGTGCGGTCGTGGTTGAGGATGCCGAGCGCGGCGTATCTGGCGCCCGTCAGCGCCCGCGCCTCGTCGAGCACGAGGCGCAGCAGAATCTCCAGGTCGAGCTCGGAGACGACCGAGCGTCCGACTTCGAGGATTCGGCGCAGTCGCTGTTCGTCGAGCATCAGGTCTGCCGACTCTACGACCAGGTGCGTTGAAGCACAAGGCGGGATCTGGTATCGCCACGGTCCGTGGTTTCCCGCCAACGGTGCGGGATGTCGCGGATGCCCGGGCGGAGCGGGCCGGGAAGACTCGTCCCGATGCTCCCGAGCCTGCACGAGAGCCGCTGGGCACAGCAGCACTCCAGAGCGCTGATCGCCGCGGCGGCGCTGGCCGGGACGCTCGCGGGCGGCGTCTGTCACCTCATGGGCGCCCCGGACGCCGGGGACTGGCTGTGGCGCGCCACGCTCGTCGCGACGCTGGTGCCGCTGACGTGGTCGGTCGGGCGCGCGCTGTCGCACGGCGACCTGGGCGTCGACCTGATCGCGCTGCTGGCGATGGCCGGCGCGCTGGTCGGCGGGGAGCTGCTGGCGGGGTCCGTGGTCGCGGTGATGCTGGCGGGCGGCAACGCGCTGGAGGCGTATGCCGACGGGCGCGCCCGCCGCGAGCTGACGGCGCTGCTGCGGCGAGCGCCGCAGGTCGCGCATCGCCGCGACGGCGGAGACTGGCAGGAGATCGACGTCGCATCGGTCGCGCCCGGCGACGTGCTGCTCGTGCGCGCGGGCGAGCTGATCCCGGTCGACGGCGTGCTGCTGAGCGCTCGTGCGTCGATCGACGCCGCCTCGATCACGGGCGAGTCGCTGCCGATCGCGGGCGAGCGCGGCGCGAAGGTCCGCAGCGGCACCGCCAACGCCGGCGACGCCTTCGAGCTGCGCGCGAGCCGCGGGGCGGCCGACAGCTCGTACGCGGCGCTCGTGCGGCTGGTCGAGCAGGCGCAGCTGGAGAAGCCGCCGTTCACGCGCCTCGCCGACCGCTACGCGGTGATCTTCCTGCCGATCACGCTCGCGCTCGCGGGGCTGGCCTGGGCGCTCAGCGGCGAGGCGGTCCGCGCGCTCGCGGTGCTGGTCGTCGCGACGCCGTGCCCGTTGATCCTCGCGGCGCCGATCGCGCTCGTCTCCGGCCTCTCGCGTGCGGCCAGCGCGGGGATCGTGCTCAAAGGGGGCACCGCGTTGGAGCGGCTCGGCAGCGCTCGCACCGTCCTGCTCGACAAGACCGGGACGCTGACGCGCGGGCGCCCCGCGGTCGAGCGGATCGTCGCCTACGACGGCCGCGACGGCGAGCAGCTGCTGGCGCTCGCCGCCTCGGCGGACCAGCTCTCCGCTCACGTCCTGGCGGAGGGGATCGTCCACGACGCGGAGCGCCGCGGGCTGGCGCTGATGACGCCGCGCGACGCCCGCGAGCAGCCGGGCGACGGGATCGTGGCGCAGGTCGACGGCCATCGTGTCGGCGTCGGCGGCGAGCGGTGGCTGCTGGGGCAGGGCTTCGCCGCGGCGGA